>CALYSG010000005.1 GCA_945485605.1 uncultured Clostridia bacterium | reverse complement strand
GTAAAAATCATGTAATTGATGGATATATTTATCTGCGATCGGTCCATATTTTGTCAATTCGATTTCCGGACCGTCGAGGACGCCGGTCCCTACAATGCGTGAAAGGATTCATTTTCGTTCCTTCGTACATATCGTCAGAAAAACGGCTTGATCTCGATTATAGTCTGCTATGGGCAAAAGAAAAAGCGCCGAAGCTACTCCGGAGACATTATTTCTGTACAAAGAGTTCCCACCGACCAAGAAAACGGCCCGTGGGAACTTTGTTTTTAAGCAGAAGAAACGGTTAAAGCAAAGGCTCCTTCCACCGCTAACGCGGTCTCCCTCCCTCCCGGAGGGCAGGCAGTGCCTGCAGCCCTTGCACGCGTTTTATTCACCGAAGGGTGAGGTTTTCACCCGGAGCTGATGTTGGACTCCGAAAACGCCGCCGACTTTCAGGTGGTTGTGATTATTCAGACTTGTATCTGAGCGCACGAATTGCATTGAGGACTGCTATTATCATAACGCCGACGTCGGCGAATATCGCGAGCCACATGTCGGCGATGCCTATCGCCGCAAGTACAAGGCAGGCAAACTTTACTGCCAGAGAGAAGACTATATTTTCCTTCACGATACTAAGGCACTTTCGCGAGATGCCGATCGCCGTTGATATTCTCATCGGATCGTCATCCATAAGAACGATATCCGCCGCTTCTATCGCCGCGTCGCTCCCCATAGCCCCCATAGCGATCCCGATGTCGGCGCGGGTGAGCACGGGAGCGTCGTTTATGCCGTCTCCGACGAAGGCGAGCTTCTCGTTCTTTTTCTTTTCGTCAAGCAGCCTTTCGACCTCGGTCACCTTGTCTGCGGGAAGGAGCTCACTGCGCACTTCAACGATCCCGAGCTCGTCTGCGACCTTTTCGGCGACCGCCTTTGCGTCTCCCGTGAGCATAACGGTCTTATCTACTCCGACTCTCCCGAGAGAGGCGATCGCCGCCTTTGCGGTGGGCTTTACTACGTCGGATATAACTATATGCCCCGCGTATTTGCCGTCGACGGCAACGTGAATGACGGTTCCCGTGCCGTGACATTCGATCGGCTCGATGCCGACGAGCCTCATAAGCTTGATATTTCCGATCGCGATGCTTTTGCCGTCGACCTCAGCCCTTATCCCGTGTCCGCTTATCTCCTCAATATTTCCTACCCGCGAGCGGTCAATGGGCTTTCCGTAAGCCTTCTGTAAGCTCTTGCTGATCGGGTGCGTCGAGTCACACTCGGCGAGGGCGGCATATTCGAGCAGCTTTTCTCTGTTAAGGCTGTTGTGATGAACGCCGGTGACCTCAAATACGCCCTCGGTTAGCGTTCCGGTCTTGTCGAAAACGACGCATTTTGTCTTTGCAAGGATCTCGAGATAGTTTGAGCCTTTAATAAGGATACCCTCACGGCTCGCGCCTCCGATGCCTGAAAAGAAGCTCAGCGGTATGCTGATAACGAGAGCGCAGGGGCAGCTCACGACGAGGAAGGTAAGTGCGCGGTATAGCCATACATCCCATTCGGGGCTCATTCCGAGTGCGAATCGTATTCCCGGTCCCGCAAGGGCGAGAAGAAGCGCCGCACCGCAGACCGCCGGTGTATAGATCCTTGCAAAGCGAGAGATGAAAGCTTCGGACTTTGACTTTCTCGAGCTTGCGTTTTCGACAAGATCGAGTATCTTTGAGACCGTAGACTCGCCGAACTCCTTTTCGGTCCTTATCTTCAAGACACCGCTCATATTGATACAGCCGCTGATGACCCCGTCGCCTACCTTAACGTCTCGCGGCAGACTCTCTCCCGTGAGAGCGCAGGTGTTAAGGCTCGATGAGCCGTCTGTTACAGTACCGTCAAGCGGTATCTTCTCACCCGGACGGACGGTTATTATGCTGCCTACCCTGACCTCATCCGGGCTGACCTTTAACAGCTCGCCGTCTCGCTCGATATTGGCGTAATCGGGGCGGATGTCCATAAGCGAGGAGATGTTCTTGCGGCTCTTTCCGACCGCAAGGTTCTGGAAGAACTCTCCGACCTGATAAAAAAGCATAACGGCGATGCCCTCTGTGTACTCTCCGCTTTTTTCCCAAACGGCAAGCCCGAATGCACCGACAGTCGCGACGGTCATGAGAAAGTTTTCGTCGAATGCTCTGCCGTGTATTATTCCCCATCCCGCCTTTTTCAGTATGTCGTAGCCTATGAGAATATAGACCGCCGTGTATAGGAGCAGGCGGGATAACCCCGTCACGGGTATGAAGTGAAGTATTATAAGCGCGACGGACGTTACCGCGATGCGCACGAGCATTATCTTTTGTTTCTTTTTCATGTTTTATTTCTCCCTGCGAGGCTATCAGAATTCTATCTCGCAGTCGGGCTCGACTCGGCGGCAGGCTTTTAAGACCTTCTTCATTACCTTTTTTTCGTCCTCGCCATCGGCAAATTCGACAGCCATTTTCTGCGTCATAAAGTTAACAGTGGCAGATGCAACGCCTTCCGTTTTGTTGGCGGCTTCCTCCATAAGGTTTGCGCAGTTTGCGCAGTCGACTTCGATATTATATATCTTTTTCATTTGATCACCTCCGATTTTTACCATTAAACGCTTGCTTAATCGTTGTGATAGTAGTATAATGTAAAAAAGACATGAAGTCAAGACATTTTGTACGCTTGTTCCCGAAATGGAGAGCGGTATTTCCGAAAAAGAGAAAACGGAGGAAAATGATATTATGAGTGAATTCCCGCTTCCGCACGACCACGGAGACAGCAAGAATCTCACCGAGATCCGTCACGAGCTCACCGATGCAGAGCGCTTCGATTCCGCGGCGGAGGTCTTTTCGCGACTCAGCGATCCCATGCGTGTAAGGCTTTTCTGGCTCCTATGCCACAGCGAGCAATGCGTGATAAATATTGCCGCTCTGCTCGACATGTCGAGTCCCGCGGTGTCGCATCACCTGAGAGTTCTCTCCGACAGCAGACTTATCGTCAACCGAAGGGTGGGGAAGGAGGTATATTACCGCGTGGCGGACAGCGAGCTTACCGACCTTCTTCATAAGGTCGTTGAGAGAGTAATGGAGGTCGCCTGCCCCGAGACCATTCCGACGCACGAAACAACGCCCGAGGAGATCGCCCGTGCGGTACACAGCTATCTTACCGAGCATCTGTCGGAACGGATCACGATAGAGGAGCTCTCCCGCGAATTCCTTATGAACACGACAACGCTTAAAAGAGCCTTCAAGAATGTCTACGGTACAAGTATTGCCCTTCATATGAAGCAGCACAGGATCGAAGCGGCACAGGCTATGCTTACAGGGACCCGGAAGGACATATCTGAGATCGCCCGGGAGGTAGGCTATACCAGCCAGAGCAGATTTTCGGAGGCGTTCCGCGAGATCTGCGGAGTCCTTCCGACCGAGTACAGAAAAATGAACTCGGGAAAGGATATTTCGAAAGATCTCTGATTTAAAGTATCTGTTTTCAGTATATTCCTCTCTTTATCATTAAGCGGCTGATTATCTGATGTTAAATCGGACGAGTGTTGAAAAGCGAGCCGAAAAATGATATATTTTCTGAAAAGCTCCGACCGCCGGATTAAGCCGTCGGGAATCGGAAAATATTAAAAGGAGAGGAAAATATGGAATTTCAGATCAGAACAGACAGTATTCACCGAGGCAGCGATGGGCGTTGGGAGGTGAAATATACAGTCAGATACGGAAACGGAAGAAAGCCGTACAGCGGCTGTATAACGGCAGATACCTACGACGAGGCCTGCGCCGCTGCCGCGCGGCTTATGAGCGAAGGCTCAGACTTAAGCTGCGACAGAGCGGAAACCATGACAGAACCCGGGACCTACGGAGATTGTCTTGACGGCTGGCTCGTTTTCATTCAGCCGAGGGTAAAGGAGTCGACATTCATACGTTACCGAAATATTGTTGATAACCACATTCGCCCGCGCCTCGGATGCCTGTCAATACAGCAGATCGGAACATCGAAAATGGAGGAATACGTTTCCGAGCTGCTCCGCGACGGTCGCCTTGACCGAATGGGCGGGCTGTCCTCGAAAAGCGTATCCGATATACTGACGGTGGTAAAGGAAACATTCAGGTATTCGGTATCGCACGGAGTCGAACATTTTTGCTGTTTTGACCGCCTGTCGGTCAAAAGCTATAACCGCGAAATGCGCGTTCTCAGCAGGCAGGAGGAGCTTGCCTTTGTCTCTGTTCTGAAGGAGGATACGGACAGGTATAAGGCAGGCATGTTGCTTGCGCTCTATACGGGTATAAGGATAGGCGAGCTATGTGCTCTGAAATGGAGCGATATATCACTTGACGACGGGATACTTTGCATAAGTCGCACGATGCAGAGACTTCAGAAGGTCGATGCGCCCGACGGTGATGTAAGCAGGACTCATATAGTTATAACCGAGCCTAAGAGCGCCGCGGGAAGGAGACTTATCCCGCTTCCCCAACCCGTACGGGGGATACTTTCGGAATTCCGGGCACCCGGAAACGCATACCTTTTATCGGGACTTCCGTCGAGCTACGTCGAGCCGAGAGTACTGAAAAGTCATTTCAAGCGCTGTCTGCGTCAGAGCGGAGTGCGTGACGCGAATTTTCATTCACTGAGGCATACATTTGCCACTCGGTGTGTCGAGGCGGGGTTTGATCTGAAGAGCCTCAGCGAGATACTCGGACATTCGAGCGTCAAAATAACGCTTGACAAATACGTTCATTCGACGATGGAACAGAAAAGAGTGAATATGGAGAGACTTTTTCCGACGGAGAATGAGTTTTTGCCGGCAGAGAATGAGACCCTTGCGAAAAACCATGCGAAGTGATATAATATATCGTATTTACCTTAAACCTACGAAAGGAACAGTATGATCCCGGATTACAGAAGAACCCGATTCGCCTGCTATATAGGATATATAGTGCAGGCGATAGTGACTAACTTTGCCCCGTTGCTCTTTGTACATTTCAGCGACAAATACGGCATACCGCTGACGAAGATCACCCTGCTTATAACGATAAATTTCGGGATCCAGCTTTTCGTTGACCTTGTCTCGACGGTTCTGATAGATAGGATAGGCTTCCGCACGTCGTTTTATCTGGCACACGGATTTTCCGCGGCGGGACTTATTATGCTGACCTTTATGCCCGATATAATGCCTGATCCGTTTGTCGGGATACTTATACCTATCGTGATATATGCGATCGGGGGAGGTCTTATCGAAGTCGTTATAAGCCCGATAATCGAGGCTTGCCCGGCGGAAAACAAGGAAAAGCAGATGAGTATGCTTCATTCATTCTATTGCTGGGGGCAGGTCGGCGTCGTGCTGGTCTCGACCGTCTTTTTCACACTGTTCGGGATCGGAAGCTGGAGGATACTTTCGGTTTCCTTTGCGGCGATCGCCGTTGCGAATATGATACTTTTCGGAAACTCTCCGATCGGTACCCTTAACGGCGAGGGAGAGAAGGGAATGAGCCTGAAGGAGCTGTTTTCGGTAAGGATCTTCTTTGTTTTTCTGATAATGATGCTTTGCGCAGGTGCGAGCGAGCAGGCGATCAGCCAATGGGCTTCGAGCTTTGCCGAGCGCGGGCTCGGTGTTAACAAGGCAGTCGGCGATCTTGCGGGGCCTATGGCTTTTGCCTTTCTTATGGGTATGTCAAGGCTCATATACGGAAAGCTCGGACACAGGCTCGATATGAATAGGTTTATGATGGTAAGCACAGCCCTTTGCATTGTGTCATACGGCTGTATAGTATTCGTTCCGAACCCGGTCGTGGGGCTTGTCGGGTGTGCGGTCAGCGGTTTCGCGGTCGGAATAATGTGGCCCGGTACGTACAGTATGGCTGTTGCGAGATTGCCGAGGGGGGGAAGCGCCATGTTTGCCTTGCTTGCGCTCGCGGGGGATATCGGATGTACGAGCGGTCCGACGCTCGCCGGATTTGTCTCGGGGGCTTCGGGTGACGACCTTCGCGCGGGGATACTTGCCGCCATGATATTTCCGGTCATGATGGCGGTCTGCCTCTTCTTTGTGCGTAAGAAAAAGAAAGCATACTGAAAAACCTGCCGTGAAGGTAATACCCTCACGGCAGGTTTTAATGAAACGCGGCGAAGTTCTTTTTTCTTAATTGCGCCGTCCTGAATTTTGCCGGATCTCCTTACTTTCCGCTCTTGTAGTATGCCACGGCGAGGTCTACGACCATTCCGTAGCTCGCCGAGCCCGGAGTGCCCTGAAATTTCAGATAGGTGTCGTTTACGGCTCCCGAGACCGATGCGATTATATTGTGCTCGTATTTTTTGAAGAACTCGTTGAAGGCGTGCTCCTCTGCCACTACCTGCGCTTTGCGCATATCAAGCGTCGCGTTGTAATCGGTCACGGCTACGACGCGCTTATTGTAGAAATCAAGAGCTTCTGCGGTCTTTTCACATTCTCTGACAGCGGTTGAGAGGGCGGCGTCGGCATTCATTGCTTCTTTAAGCTCCGCGTATTTCGAGAGGGTCACGCCGTTTGCCTTTTCATAAGCCGAAAGCGCCTCCGAGACTTTCGGGTCGGCAACCATCAGCTCTCTGAAAGCCGCGAAGTCGTAAGCCTTGTAGCCCGAGACGGCAGTGTAGTAGGCATTTGTGACGTATTCGAGCATCATAAGATATGCAGAATAGCGGATATAGCTGTCCTCCGACGCCGAGCAGACGAGGAAGGCGACGAAGTTCGCCTCGTCCTCTCTTGCGATGCCTCTTTGATGTGCAAGCTCATGTGCGGCGGTGAAGGGGAGGGTGTAGTCGGGGAAGGCGATATTCAGGTTAGCCTCTCCCGTGAAATAGCTGTAAACTCCGGTTATGTGGGTGTAGGACATCAGCTCGCTGAGCATGACCGGCTTTAAGCGGCTGTTCATCGGCTGAATGAATTCGTATTTTTCGTAGATGCCGTCGTAGGCTACGAGAAGCTTGTTATTCATCGCGCTGAGGCTGTAGGGCATCTTTGAGAATCCGTCCTCGCCGTAGGTCTGATTTGTCGCTTCTTTATTTACGAGCTCGGTAAGGTGTCTTGCCGTGTCGCGCAGCTCCTCGGTCGACACGGGGTGTTTGTCGATCCCGAGCCTTTTGTCGAGCGTCGAGGTGTGATACCCCGTGCCAAATCCGAGGGTGTAGATGATAATAAGGACGACGGCTACCGATAGGACCTTGCCCGAGAAGACAAGGATCTTTCTCCAAGTTCCGGAGTAATATTTATTCGCTACGATTATTATCGCGATAAAGGCGGGGATCAGAAGGATCACGATAAGCTCGGAGATCGAGAAGGGAACGATCCCCGAAATGCTTGCGAGCACCGCTCTTATAGGTGCGCCGAAGTACCTGCTCATAAAGTTTGCGAAATTTTCATTCAGTACGGCGATGAGGTAAACTATGAGGCTCAGCCCTCCCAGCATATAGAGGATCCTGAAGCCCCAACCGAGACGCGGCTCTTTCCGATTTTTTTCGTCCGTTGGGGCTTCGGTTCCTTCACTATTTGCAGACACCTCGGCAGGGGATACATGCTCTTCGGCGGTTTCTTCCGCCGTTTTATTGTTTTTTTCTTTCTCTTCGTCCATCGTGAGTCTCCTTTTCGTTTTTCAAAACGCCGAGTCCGTGTCGAGCCCGACCGCACGGCATAGATTCAGAATGTCGTCGGGTAGAGGAGCTGTGAGCGTTATCCTCTCGCCGCCGACAAGTGTGAAGGTCAGCATTTGCGCATGGAGCGCCTGACGCGGTATCAGATCCGACGCCTTACCGTAGAGGTCGTCGCCGGTGATCGGATGCCCGATCGAGGCAAGGTGCACACGAAGCTGATGAGTCCTTCCCGTGTATGGAAAGAGCTTTACAAGGCTCTTTCCGCCCGCCGAGGCAAGCACGCGGTAACCTGTCTCGGCGTGGCTCGCGCCCGTGTCGTCCTCGCGGCAGGTCTCGCGGACAATAATACTCTCTTCGGTGCGCCGAAGCGCCTTGATTATTCTTCCCGCGCCCGAAAATTCTCCGTCGCAGACGGCAAGGTATGTCTTATCAAACCCGCCGCTCTGAAGCTCATCCGAGAGGATCGACGCCGCGCGGGCGTTACGCGCGACAAGGACGACACCGCTCGTGTTACGGTCAAGACGGTTTATCGGGCGAAAAACGAACGGAGTTCCCGAATATCTGTACGCAAGGGCGTTTGCGAGAGTGTCGTCGTGATGCCCGTGCGACGGATGGGTCGGCATTTTTGGGGGCTTGTTAACGACGACCGTGTCCGTGTCCTCGTAAAGTACCTCGATCGGCAGGGGAGAAGGAGTTGCCGATGCACCTTGCTCGGAATCCTCATAGCGGAGAGAGACTATGTCTCCCATATGAAGGATCCTTCGGACGGTGCATCTCTCACCGTTGACCTCGATTCCCGATTCGATCGCCTTGAGGTGCGAGATAAGCCTTGATGACAGGTGCAATCGGCGAAGGTATGTGCGGAGAAGAAGCCCTTCTCCTTCGGCTCCGACGGTAAAATCCAAGGGTCAGATCCTGCCTTTCGTTCAGTAATAATATTATTATATCATACGCAGACGATCAATACAAGACGTCAAAGTGTTCGGGAGTTGAATTTTTATTTTCGCGGGAGGTTGACTGGAATGAAAAAGGGTGCTATACTTATCGGGTCGTAAAAAGTATTATTATTCCGAATAAGGCTTGAAAGGCAGATCTTTCAGCTTGCGTTTTGCTCCTTCGCGGCTTAAGAGCTGCGATTAGCATTGTGAACCATAATAAATTCCGTAAGTAAGGAAAGCTTTCGCCGAAGCGAAAGCCACGGTCAAAAAATGATAAGACAAACGAAAAAGTTTACACCGAGGGGCGCGGCGGTATTTCTGGCAGGGCTGTGCTCGCTTGCCTATTTTACGAGCTATGTGTCAAGGTATACGTTTACCGTCTGTGTGTCGGAGCTGACGAGCCCCGAGGTCGGGCTGATCACCGACAGCGACGCCGGGCTTATATGTATGATGCTGTTCATTTTCTACGGTTTCGGGCAGCTGATTAGCGGGATGCTCGGTGACCGCGTGAGGGCGGAATATCTTGTTTGCATAGGTATCGCCGGAGCCGAGGCATGTAATCTTATACTGCCGTTTATAATAGGCTCGCCTGCGGCGGTTGCGGTGCTTTGGGCGTTTCACGGGGTCATTCAGTCGATGTTCTGGCCGCCTCTTGTGAAGATCGTATCGTCGTATCTGCCGCGGAGGTATTTCGACGGCTCGACGCTTTCGATATCTCTCGCGGCGCATGTCGGGAACATAGTTCTCTATATGCTCTCTGCGTTCTTTATCGGCAATTTCGGCAGCTGGCGCGCGGTATTCAACTTTGCCGCCGGACTTTGTGCCGTTTCACTGACTCTTTGGATGTTCGGATTCCTTTATTTCAGGGAAAAAGCACCGAAGCTCGAAAACGAAGCCCGAGTGCCCGAAAGATCGGGTGAAAAGACTGCCCCGTCGAAGGAGGGCAAGCTCTCCTACGCAATCCTTACCTCGGGATTTCTGCTCCTTGTCGTCGGGACTATCCTTCAGGGAGCGTTGAAGGAGGGTATCACGGCGTGGCTTCCGAATTATGTGAGGGATGTTTATTCTCTCCCGTCGAGCAGTGCGATCCTTTGGAATATGGCTATCCCGGCAACAAGTATCGTCTGTCTGTTGCTTATAAATATCATATACTCGAAGTTTTTAAAGAACGAGGCGCTCGGCGGCGCGGTAATGTTCGGGATCGGTACTCTTTTTGCCGCCGCGATAGTCTTTTTCCCGTCCCTGCCGCCCGTGCTGACCGTGATATGCGCGGCGATCATAACCGCGTCGATGCACGGGGTCAACCTATGCCTTATTGCATACCTGCCGGGAAGGTTTTCACGTTACGGTAAGGTCTCGACCGTGTCGGGGATAACGAACGCCTGTGCCTACATAGGCTGTTCCTTGTACATGTACGGTATTACTCTTATCGAGTCGCAGTCGCTCCGTGCCTTCACATGGTTCGTGATCCCGGCTGTGGGTTTTGCATTCTGCCTTGCCGCTCTGCCGCTCTGGAAGCGGTTCTGCAAAAAGGACAAACGATAAAAGGTGCCGGCAGGCGATTTCTCGCCTGCCGGTATTTTTGTTTTTACCATTTCTGCGGTCTGCCGTTTACGAAATGCCACTTATTGCCGGCATTTGTCGGCTCCGATTCGGAGTAATATAATACCGTGGCATCGGAGAATGGCTTATCCGACGGGGCTATGTTGCTCTTGATCTTCAGATCGATAAGTTCATCCGCCGTTCCGATGAAGTACACCGTTTCAAGCGCCGGGCAGTTATAAAAAATATCGTCGAAGAGCTTTTCTATCGTTCCGGGGACAACGGCAAAGGTCAGCGAGGTACATCCCGAGAATGCCAAAACGCCCAGCTCCTTTAAAGAAGAAGGAAGTATCACTTCCGTCAGCTCGGTGCAGTTCAAGAACGCTCCGCGGTCTATCTTCTCAAGCCCCCCGTTGAAGCTCACCTTTGAGAGCGAAGTGAAAGCAAAAGCATTTTCGCCGATATTTTTAAGCCCGGCGGGAAGTGTGATGCTTTCGAGCCCCGAATACGAGAACGCCGATTCTCCGATCTCCGTGATGCTGTCGGGAAGGACGATATTCGTGAGCGCGGTAGTCAGGTGAAAGGCTTTTTCCGGGATCTTTTTCATCCCGGACGGCAGGATAACCGTCGTGAGAGAGGTACAGCCATTAAAATGTCCGATACCGGCGAGGACAGCGCCGTTTCCGAGCGTGACTTTTGTGAGAGAGGTCTGATTGGCGAAGAACTCTCCCGATACCCTTGTACCGGCGGGAATGTCGAATTCGGTGAGTGCATCTTTGTTCCCCTTATATCCCACGAGCCAGTTGCCCAAATATACACCGCCCTCGTCCTGCACACTGTACCACAGAGTGTCGTCGAAAACACCTTTACCGAGCGATTCAACCGTATCGGGTAATATTATCGTTTTGAGTCTTTCGCGACCGCGGAAGGCACCGTCTCCTATCGTTTTTACCGAATCGGGAATGTAAATCTCGGAAAGACCGGATGATACATGATTGATACCGGTCTGGGTATATATTGTTTCACATTCGAATGCAGACGGACCTATCGTTTCCACCGTGTCGGGAATGGTTATCTCATTCAGCGGCGTGTTTTTGAAGCAGTTGCGATGGATTTCCCGAAGATCTTTCGAAAGTACGACTTTTGTCAGACTTTTACATTCTTGAAAGGCTGATTCGTAGATGTCAGTGACCGAATCAGGGATAACGATCTCACGAAGGTTTGACATTTTCCAAAATGTTTTGCCCCAGATGGTTTTAAGATATTTTGGTAATATTACATATTTGGTTACGGTGTTTGTTCGGCATTTCATGGAGTTAGGATCCGCTAACACATTCAGATTCATCACTGCCGTTATCGGATAATCTCCGAAAAAATCCGGGATAACCATGGTCTCCTCAGGGGAGTTGAAAATATAGTAATTTACTTCTAATAAATAACCTGATCTGTCTTTTAAGAGTGTATACATAAAGACCGGTTCTTCAAAATGGGCCACGGGGTCTGATAATTCTATCATTATGTAAATCGGATCCGAATCCGTGAATGTTTTTCCATTTCCGAGAGCCATGACCTCAAATTCATATGTCCCGCCATCAAGATAGTACAACTCAAAACGACACTCGGTAACGGTATATTCTTCATCGTTTATTGATACCTTGTAGCCGGATGCGTTTTCGACGGGATCCCATATCATTACTCTTCTATCCCTTTTCAATCCCTCGGGAGCACCGAGTTTTTTCGGTGCTTCCGAGCATGATGACATGGAAATCAGAGAAACAAATGCTATAAATGATATAATAAGAGCGATCAAGCCTTTTTTCATATTGTTTTCCTCAATTATGCTGTATTTCGATATTTTAATTATACCGATATAAAATAATAATACTACATTCCGATCAATATGTCAATCATTTTTTGGCAAAAAAGGAAAATGCTTCGCAATTTCTGCATACTGCGAAGCATTTTATATAATTATTTGTTCATTTAAGACTGGAAAACATTATAGAGCGAATAGAAGTAGCCCTTCTGCGCCATCAGGTCGTCGAAATGTCCGGTCTCGGAGATCTTTCCGCCCTGAATGACGATTATCTCGTCATAGCGGCGGAGCAGGGCTTCCTCAAGACCGTGGGTGACTATTATCCTTGTCAGTCCGTCGATATTGAGTATCTCGTTCGTCACGGAGAAGGCGGTCTCCGCGTCGAGCGCCGCCGTAGCCTCGTCCATAAGCAACACGGGCGTACCGCGAAGGAGACAGCGGGCGATAGAGACTCTCTGCTTTTCACCGCCCGAGAGGTTATGCCCCGATTCGCCGCAGGAATAGTCCTCGCCTTTCTCGGCGACAAGGCCCGAAAGCCCCGCCTTGTTTATCGCATCGCGAAGGCTCTCCTCGCTGAAATCGCGGAACATCGTGATGTTGTCCTTAAGACTGCTGTCAAACAGAAAGACGTCCTGCTGTATGACCGATACCCAGTCATAGAGGCTGTCAAGGCTGACGTTCTTTATTTCCTTGCCGCCGACCTTTACCGAGCCCGAGTAATCGTCGTAATAACCGAGGATCAGCTTCAGCATAGTTGACTTGCCGCTTCCGCTGCCGCCGACGATGGCGTAGCTCTTGCCCTTTTCAAAATGAAAGCTCACGTCGTCAAGCGCACCCTTTTTGTCGTTATAGGAGAAGGAAAGATGCTCGAGTGTTATCCCGTTGTCGATCCCGTCAAGGGTCTCGGTGCGTGTCTCGTTGACCTCCGGCTCGTTTTCGACGGCGTCGGCGATGCGGTCGATGAGCGCCTGCGCCGCTCGGCGGTTCGATATGCCTATACCGAGCTGGCGGATCGGGACGAGCATATAGCCAGTGAGCTGAAGGAACGCCATAAAGACGGCGGCGTTGATCGAACTGTCGCTTATCACGTAGATCATGAAGAACCCGAGTACGAAAAGCGTCAGGTTCAGCACGAGAGAGGATATGTCGCTGATGATAGAGACGGTGTCGGAGGTGACGCGCCGGTTTTGCTTTACCGTTTCAAGTGTGGAGTTTTGTTTTCTGAATATCTCCCTGACCTCTTTTTCCGCCTTGAAGCTCTTTATCACGATGAAGCCGTTGAGAAGGTCCTTGACCTGATCTATGAAGGACATATTCTCGTTCGAGGTCATCTTCTCCTTTGACACAAGGCGGTTGCCGTATATGAGCGACAGCCCGAGGAATATCACGGCAAGGGTTATAAGCGGCAATGCGAGCTTCCATGATATTATCAGCATCGCTATCGCCGAGCCGATGAAGGAGAGCATGGAGCCTATTATATTCAGCGAGCCGACAAGGTAGTTTTGCTCGATCGAATTCAGGTCATTCGAAAATGCCGAGATGAATTTTGCCGAGCTCTCGTTGCCGAAGGAGGATATCGATTTGCCGAGGATCCGGCAGAAGATATAGTCCTTGAACTGTGAAAGTGCGGTCTTAAGATAGCGGTTCATATACTTGCGTTTCAGGAAGCGGAAGAGAAGATAGAGAAGGCAGAATCCGACTCCGAAGCCCGCCGCGAAGGCAAGGCTTCCTCCCGTTCTGTTCCCCGCAGCCTCGAAGATATAGAGCAGCATAAATGCAAGCGAGACGTCTGTGGCTGCCGAGATAACGAGCGAGAATACCGTCAGAGCGTAATTCTTCCGGTTTCCGTACATGAACTGCTTTTCACATTCGGATGGTTTACGTTTTGGCATTACTTGACTAGGCTCATTACGTCTATATCAAGCATCGGGAAGAGTCTCGGAAGGTGTATACGATACCTCATATAGTTATGGTAGCGGATGCCGAGCTCGTAGAGCTCGGGGGTGACGTGGATCTCTTCGGGGGTAGTCGCGCATCCGGCGAGCTTCATTACGCGGCGAAGCTCCTCCTCGGTCGGAAGGTCGTGATAGATCATCTGTCTGATCTGTTCCCAAGACTCCTCGAGAAGCTTCGGATCGACCTTGTCGGTGATCGTCGGATCGTTGAGCTTCTTCACATCGGGAAGCTGTTTTTCGGAGAATGCGGCGTAGACCTTGTCCCAGTCGGTCGTGTCGGCGTGTGCCTTGACCGTCTCGTAGCGGTCGGCGACATTGCGATAGATCTTCACCATTTCAAGGGTTGCAACGCCGACCTTCTTGCCGTGGAATTCGGGCCAGATGCCGCGGGCGAGCTTGTAGCACTCCCAGTAGTGTGAGAGAACGTGCTCGGAGCCCGAAGCGGGACGCGAGCAGCCCGCGAGCTTCATGGCGAGACCGGACAGAACGAGAGCCTCCATTATAGCACCCGCGGATTCTTCGTCCTCGGCGGTCACCTTGTCGGCGAGCGAGACGCACTTTGCGAGAGCGTCAAGGGTTAGCTGAGCGACCGCGGGGCAGTAGTATTCGCCGGTGAGCAGGTTTGAGATCTTCCAGTCGAGAACGCCGAGATACTTTGCGACCATGTCTCCGAACCCTGCCGATTTAAGCTCTGTCGGAGCCTTTGCAAGGATCTTCGTGTCGGCGATGATCACCATGGGCTGGCGAGCCTTCCACGAGATCTTGAAGTCGTTTTCTATTATCGGAGCGGTGTCGGAGGCAAAGCCGTCCATAGAGGGAGCCGTTGCGAATATGCAGAATTTCTTGTCGAGCTCGTATGATGAGACTCGGCATATATCGTTGAGCGATCCGGTTCCGACCGAGATGATCCCGCCGACATCCTTTGCAAGGGCTTCGACCTCGCGCACCTGTTCGACTCTTGCGTATTTCATGTTGTCGTAGACGAGCTTTTTGCTTACATCAAAGCCCGCGTCGGCAAGGGATTCGAGAAGTCCCTTTGAGACCTTCATCGTGTTGTCGTCGCCGACGATAAGGACCTTTTTGGGGAAGCCCGCGTCGGCAAGGATCTGTCCCGCCTTCCCGGTCATGCCGGAGCCGATCTCGACTACCTCGGTATCGAATGTATGAGTGTGGCCGCACGGGCAGTTTTCAAGGTCTTTAAGGTATTTTTTGAGGTTCATGTTTTTTTCCTTTCTTGCGTTTGATTTTGCATACTTTACCAACTTACAATTATACGGATTTTTCCGTGATTTGTCAAGTCAAAGGAAGTGAAAAAAGCCTTTTCGGTTACAATAATATGTATTGCCCGCTTAAAAGGGCGAATATTACATACTTGTGTTGATAACTGATCTGAACAGAAAAAAGAGTGTCCGTAAATCCGTTACGAACACCCTGATTGGTCGAGCGAAGCCCTTAATATCCGAACTTCGCCGTCGTGTGAGATGGCAAGAATTTATGCCGCACTCCCTCAATAATCGGGAGCGGCAACTTGCCGCTGGAGCTGGTGGCCGGATTTGAACCGGCGACCTGCTGATTACGAATCAGCTGCTCTACCAGCTGAGCCACACCAGCAACGAAAGTTATTATATCACAGTCAAAGGCTTTTTGCAATAGGTTTTCGAAAAAAATATAGGTAAAAATTGCGCCCAAAATTAACGATTGCGCGCGGGGACGTCCGTCCCCGCGCGCGATATTTCAATAATTTGATTTATTCGGAATGTGGTTATATACTATCGCCTTATCGGTGACTATCTTATGCTCCCCGACGGCTCCGTAGTTCCATAAGGCTCGGTCGATAGCCTCGCCGCGGAAGACGAGCTCGAGCTGTCTGCCCTTGTTAAGCTGTGAAGAGACTATTCTCTTATCGGTGATGAGAAGGTCCTCTCCCTCGGTCAGCGCGGTGCCGTAGCGAGCGTTGAAATCGTCCGATGTGAACTTACTGTCTGCCTTCCTTATCCAGATCACAAGCTCGCCCTTCGGCGCGATCTTCGCACCGTCGAGTTTCAGCGTGCGCTCCTCGACGGGAGCCTTGCCCGTCTGTGCCCAGAGCCTCAGCGCCATGCCGTCGAGAGGAAGCTCCTTTGCCGTGCGGTTTCTGAGCTTCACATACGGGAAGGGGTTCTTCACGCCGTCCTTATCCGAGGTGAGATTCATGACCTCCGTCACCGTCACGGGGAACAGAAGCGCAAACGAGGTATCGTAACGGCGGCAAAGACCATCGGCACTCGAAACGATCACGGTAAGCCTTCTTCTCTCGGGAATATAGGGCACCGGGCAACCGACAGACAGCACCTTCCCCGCCGCAAGGTCGCCGAGCTTAAGGCTTCTGAACGGTTCGGCGGTATCAAGCCTGAATCCGTCTGTCTTTGTAAGGTAGATATCGGCGCGGACGTCGCGCAGAGCCTTACCGTTTGCGCTCTTTATCACGATCGAGGCGCGGTCGGTGAGGTAAGGATCGTCGGTCGGCGCGGACGTCAGACTCTTTATCACCGCGCCGCGGTCGGAAATCACCCAGACGGGCGCCGTGACCGAATACTTGCCGTCGGAGGTTACCCTGAGGTAGTAATAATCGAAATCCGGGGAGGCGTCGAACTGCCACGAGATGTTCTTTAAACAGCCCGCATCCTTAGAGGCGACGACGATATTATCCTCGGTCACGACCTCAAGAAGTCCGAGCCCCCGGTCTTTCTCTGTCGAGAGCGAAATATCGAAGTGCAGCTTGTGCGGATCGTAGAGCCTTGAGCCGAACCATTTTCCGTTGACCTTGAAGGTGATCTTCAGCGTCGGGTCGCAGCTCGAATAGGTGCGGCGGTTCCTCATCGCCTCGAGAACATTGTCACGTGTAAGTGCCGGTGCGGCGATGTAGGTCGTGTTCTCCGTCGCGTTCGCCCAGTTCGGCGCATGGTTATCCTCGTTGTAGGCGGGCGAGGCGTGCCAGCCTTCCGAGAGCATCAGCATATAGTCGTAATCATATCCTCTGCCCCTTATCTCCGACAGGCATACGCGGCGGTCGGCTCCGGGGGTATAGAAGCTGTAATTTCTGAAGTTTCCCCATGACACACCGGGGTGGTTGAGCATGGCGATGGCGCGCGGATCTGCGGCGACCTTGTCAAGCAGCGCGGGAAGCCCCGTTCTGTATATCCCTCCGTCGATCCATGAGGTATTGAGAACGTTCATATGTCCCCACCAGTCGCACTCGTAGTTCCACGTCATCTCAAATCCGTAGAGCGCGGCAAACTCGCCCGGAACATTAAAGCTGTCGGCGATCTTCATCTGCTTCTTATAGACCTCGGCAGTCTCATAATGAGAATGATCGGTAACGGCGAAAAAGTCGACCTTCGCCGTGTCGCGGGCGTATTCCATTGCGTCGGCAGGCGTCAGCGAGCCGTCCGAATCGCCCGTGTGGCAGTGAACTTCTCCGCGGTAGAGCTTAAACTCCATATCCGCGGGAGCCACCGAGAAGACGCGGCAGAGTGACGAAGAGTTACCGCAGATATCGTAAACTATAAGCTCGGCGGTGTGCTGACCTTCGGTAAAGTATTCCTTCGGGTTAAAGAGCAGCCTTCTCCCGCTTATTTTGCACTTTGCGGTATAGTTTTTGCCGTCGAAATAAAACTCCGTTCTGCCGACGTCTATTCCCGACGGATCGGAGAACTCTGCATAGACCCTGTGGTTACCGCGATTTTCGAACCAGAAGCACTCACACGGGAAGAAATAGTCTATCGAGGGTCCGAGGTTATCGTAAAGCACGACCTCTTGTTCTTCACTTTCGGAAGAGTAAAGCCCCGCCTCGGCTCTGACACGGTAGGTCATAGAGGAATATGCCGCGAGATCCTCCGCGTCAAGTGTGAACGCGAAGCCCTCTTCGGTCCTGACCGCATCAAAGGCGCGGAAGGTGCCGTCCTTCTGCTTTATTTCAAACGCAACAGCCTTCACGTCCTCGCCCGCGGCGACCGAGAAGGTCAGCCCGTCGGCTGTATATACCGTCCCTGAGGTCAGATCGACGGCGAGCGGCACGAACTCGTCCTTAAGATCCGGCAGACGCTGGAAATCTTCGAGCCTTCCCGGAGAAAGCTCATAGGCGTGCTTTAGGTTCTTCGCCGTTTTTGTGTCCGGATAGGCGACGGTCCAAAGCGACGAGCGCTTCACGGGGTTGTCGCAATCAAATTCGGTGCGGTTCATCGCGACCGCGAATACGGCATCACAAATATCACCCTCGCGCGGGACAATATAGACATCGGTCTTTCTGTTGACCGACGACTGAGGCATAAAGCATTCGGCGCGCTTCTTGGCCTTTCCGGTCTTTTCGTCAATGTCGCATATCCCGACAGGTATCACGCGAACACTTTCGTCGACCTCATAGCCCGGTCTTCTGTTCGTGGCGTTGCATAGCTCGGCAAACGATGCGGCTTTGTCGGCTTCGGTATTCAGAAAACCTTCCGACAAAAAATGAAGCACGGCAACCTCTCCCGGAGCCATTATATACTTTCCTTTTTCATCGGTTATGATATCGGTACCGTCCATGTCGTTATCCGATGTCTGCATCAGCTTATAGTCGTAAAGGTCGACCGGCTTCGACGTCGGATTTACAATTTCGAAGAATACGTTCTTCTGCCCGTCCTTAGGTCTGCCGTATATCTCGGTTATCGCAAGAGGAGGAAGCCCGCAGTCCGCGGCGACCTTAACCGAATACTCAGCCTTCTCGCCGTCGGCATCGACCGAATATGAAAAGTCGTTTCCTGCGGTAACTTCCGTTTTGAGCGCGGCGGTGTAGACCGTGAACTCTCCGAGCACGCCGGTCTTCTTTGCTTTGACTGTCTTGTCTCCCGCCGTGACGGTAAGGCTCTTTACGCTGTCCTGCACGGCGAAGGAAAGCCTTACCTTTTTCCCTTCGAGCAGGAATTCGGGAACACTGTGAATTATACTCATCTCAAAATCTCCCTTTATATTTCAGTTGTCTTTGTTTTTCTCGGCAAGTATCAGATCGGAAAGGTCAGCATACTGTGAAAGATCAAGCCTCTCCCCCCTTACATCGGGAGAAAGCCCGAGCTCGGTGATAAGCCCGGCGAGCCTTTCCTTACCTATCTCGGGAAATCCCTACGAAAGCGCGTTTGCAAGGGTCTTTCGCCTCTGGCAAAATGCCGTTCGGATGACAGAGAACATAAGCTCCTCGTTCTTCGGATCCACGGGATGCTCTCGATAAAGCTTTATCCTCACGACCGCAGAGTCGACCTTCGGCGCGGGCAAAAAGCGATCGGCGGGCACGGTGAAGAGCAGCTCTGCGCTACCCCGGTAGGCTACGGCAAGGGTTATAGCCCCGCTGTCACGGCTTCCGGGCGCTGCGCACAGACGCTCGGCAACCTCCTTCTGCACCATAACGGTGATGCAGTCAAACGGCAGCTCGGATTCAAGAAGCATGGTCAGTATCGGGCTCGTTATATAATAAGGAAGGTTTGCGCATACCGAAACCCCTCCGCTCGCAAATGGTTCCCGCAGAAGCTCCGAAAGGTCGGTCTTCATTACGTCGGCGTTTATGACCCTTACATTGCTGTGATCGAGCAATGTATACTTAAGCACCGGAATGAGCTTTTCGTCGAGCTCGAGCGCTATGACCGACGGGTACCTTTCGGCGAGCTCGGAGGTAAGCACCCCGAGTCCCGGTCCGATCTCAAGTATCGTATCGGACATACCGAGGCAACATTCATCGGCTATCGCCGAGACGACCGAATGATCGGTCAGAAAGTTCTGACCCAGCTCCTTCCGCGGCTTCAGCCCGAAAGCCGCCATGATATTCCTGACATTTCTTATATCGCAGAGATCCATTCGTTTGCCCCCACAGATAATTTTCGGTTTATTTTACCATATTACGCCCGCGAATGCAAGAGAAAATGCGTAAATGAATTTTTACCTATATTTTTTTGCGAATTGTTAATTTTGGGCGCAAGCTATTGACAAACGGAGCGGAGCAGTATATAATATCTATGATTATAATTCATAACATGAAAACATTTTTGAACGAAAGCTGAAGAGGAGGTGCGGATATGACTGTTGAATTGCTGATAGTGTACTTTTTGTACCCGATAGTCGGACTCTGCACTATCGCCGTGCTCGATAAATATAAGATGCGGCTGGCGAAGATCCTCTACACGGCGGCGTTCTTCATGATGTTCATGTACCTGCCGTTCTGCGTGGGGGATGTGTTGATTGAGGACATCTCGCCATTCAGCTTCATGTCGCGCGAGATGATTGTCGCGCTTACGCAGAGCCTAAAGTTCAATGTATTCAGAAATCTGGCGCCGGAGGCTTCGTATTCCTTCCTTATCGCGATAGCGGTATCGGCGTTTATATGTATATCGGCGATAGCTGTCGCGCTCACGACGGCGATACGCGTGGTGAGACATCTTTGCAGGCGTTGCCCGAAGCTTGTCTTTACGCATACACATATTGAAAAAACAGTAAGGAGCCGCCGGGCATTTCCGTAGGTCAACCTTTGCCATACTCTCTGCGGGTATAATTGCTGACAGCGGGCAGAAGTGAGCCTTCCTTTTTCGTTTGAACGGGGAAGGGTTGTTTCTGCGCGCTTTTTTGCGCCAAAAATGTCCGAAAAGGGCAAAAAGGCGAGATCGCCTCAAAAATTATACCATAATGGAGAATTGAAAAATGAATAAAAACAGGAAGGGCTTTACGGTCGTAGAGCTTGTTATAGTAATAGCAATAATTGCTATTCTTGCGGCAGTCCTTATCCCGACCTTTGCGAGCCTTATCGCGAAGGCGAACGTCTCTGTCGACACCCAGCTTGTCAGAAACCTCAATAACGCACTCACAGCAGAGAAGGCGGGCGGCGAGAACAATAAGACGATGTACGACGCGCTTATGATGGTGAAGAGCGCCGGATACGATATCGACACGATCGTGTCGAAGTCGGGCAATAACATCGCTTGGGACAGCAAAAATGACCGCTTCGTACTCATCGATCCGAATAATAACACCTATATTTACCCGACCGAGAGCGGCGCGGATTCTTATACAATTGCAACCCCCGTTGATTTCTTCGTAATTTATAATGAAGTTCCCGCAGCGCAGAAGTACTCGATCTACCTCTCGAAGAACGCTACCGTTGCAGGGCCTATAAACGTCACGGTCGGCTTCGATGCCGGTGAAAACACCGCTGTCAGTACCGTTAACTATAAGAACACCTCGGCACAGACAGTCATTATACGTACAAACGGCGGAACGCTCAACATTGACGCTCCGTCAGATGTTGTTCTGCACTATAGTGATGTTGATAAAGTTGTAATCAAGCAAATTGCCGATGCGTCTTACCATGAAAACGGAAAAGTTGCAGTGTCTATGGAAGTTAAAGACGGTCATGTCGTGATCGAACCCGACGCGGTTGTCAAGGAAGTTGTTGTCCCGACTGACGCTTCTGCTGATACAAAGGTGGATGTCAAGGGAAACAGTACTGTCAACACGCTCGTCGTTGATAGTGCCACAGCAGTTGTTGAAGTTAAGGAGAACGCAAAGGTTGAGAATGTCGTTGCCGCCGACGGCAATACCAATGTTACCGTTCCCGAATCCGTCGGTGCTACAAAGTCTGAAAAGACTGAGGTCGGTACTGCGGAAGAGCTGAGAAACGCAATATCCGATTCTTCGGTTAAATATATTCTTCTCACTGCCAATATTGACGTTGGAACTCGGATCACAATCGATCGAGATTTGATCATCGATGGTTCGAGCAACAAGTATGCCATCTCTGCTTCTGGCGAAAACGTGAAAGACGGCCGGACTGTGAATGTCGGCAATACTGCCAAGGCAGTTAATGCTACTCTTAAGAATCTAAAGATTGTGGGTCCGACTTCCGGAGCGGGTACTCGTGGATTGATTATTTGGGAGGCCAATGTCACAATCGGTGTTTACAATTGTGATATCTCTTCTAATAATTATGCAATCAATATTACCGGAAATGCTGCTAAGTTAAAACTTGATATTCATGACTCGAATGTGATGGGATGGGCTGCCCTTAATATTTGGGCGTTTAACAATGAGATCAATATTAAGAACTCAACGCTTGTTGGAACAAACAACAAGGGCGAATCCTCTTGGAATAACTTTGCGACTATTTGCTTTGAAGCCGATACCACTTGCGAAACAAACGAATTTGGCTACAACAATAAAGTTACCATTACTAATTCTACTGTAAAAGCAGTTGAAACCAATAGCAATATCCAGAGTGTGGTGGCGTTTAACGGCGGTCAAGTTGGCGCAACAAACTGCATTATTGAGTTTAACGATTGTGTAATTGAGACAAATCGCTACAAATGCACGAACGGTGGACAAGGGAATACTCTGATCATTAACGGAGAGAAATATAACGGTGCCGATTGAAACGAATACCGCCTGCCGCAAGTTCTGCCGCAAGTCCTCCCGCGCCGCCCTCGACGGGCGGCTCGGGAGGCTCGCCTTTTCGCGGAGTCGGGCTTTGGTTTTACCGGTCGGCGTCACACGCGAAAAGGCGATGCGCCACGCACGGCGTGGCGCCCTTGCGGCACCTTTAAAACAAAAAAACCTTTAAAACGGGCACAAACGCAAAAAAACTCTTGACTTGAAGGTGCATATAGGGTATAATCATAAAAATAACGGTAACAAAGCCCGAATATCTCCCGGGAGAAGATACAGAGGTGATATTATTATGTACAGTATAAAACTGCTAAACAAAATATCAGGCATCGAAAATGTCCGTCTCGGTAAAAAGGACTACGTGATCAGTGAAACCGTCAAGCGCCCCGACGCCATTATGGTGCGCTCGGCTGTCATGACCGATATGGAGTTCAATCCCGAGCTTCTCTGCATCGCCTGCGCCGGAACCTTGGTCAACAATATTCCCGTCGAGCGCTGTACAAAGGCGGGTATCTGCGTCTTCGACACCCCCGGGGCGAATGCAAACGGAGTGAAGGAGCTGACTCTTTGCTCGCTCTTCCTCGCCGCCCGCCGTATCTCCGACGGTATCGAATGGGAGAAGGGCCTTGCCGGCAATCCCGCCGCCGTGAGACTTATAGAGAAAAAACGCGCCGAATTCGCGGGTTCGGAGCTCTTCGGCAAGACTCTCGGCGTTATCGGACTCGGCGCTATCGGCGGACTTGTCGCAAACGCCGCCGTCGGCCTCGGAATGAAGGTCATCGGATGTGACCCTTACCTTTCCGTCGAGTCTGCATGGAGGCTCTCCTGCAACGTCGAAAAGGCAACGCAACGCAATATTTTCAGAGAAGCCGACTATATAACCCTTCATGTCCCGCTCACGCCGCAGACGAAGAATCTGATAAATGCGCAGACCATTTCCGAAATGAAGGACGGGGTGAAGATCATAAACCTCTCTAACGCGAGTGTCGTCGATGCCTCGGCGATCGCAGAGGCGCTTGCCTCCGGAAAGGTCTCGGCTTATGTCACCGATTTCGCCTTGCCCTCGCTCATCGGTCTTGACGGCGTGGTGGCGATCCCGCACCTCGGAAGTCTCACCTCGGAATCCGACGAGAACTGTGCTCTTATGGCAGCCGATCAGATCGACAGCTATATCAGAACGGGTAATATAAAGAACAGTGTGAACTTTCCCGATGTCTCGGTACCCTTCGCGGGCAGTACGCGCGTCTGCATATTCCACGACAATATCCCGAATATGATAGCGCAGATCTCGACGGCGTTCTCTGACGAGAAGATCAATATCGAGAACCTTGTCGGTATGGCGCGCGGTGACAATGCCTATTCGATAATCGACATAGACACCGATCTGCCGGTAAAGACACTCAACAGAC
>CALYSG010000004.1 GCA_945485605.1 uncultured Clostridia bacterium | reverse complement strand
AAGGTTGCATGATTGACACAGCAAGGCGCTTGTGGTATAATTAAAAAGCGTAAAATATCATTTTCCGAGGGAGAAAAGAAATGGCAACAGTAACGATAATCGGCGCAGGAATGATGGGATCGGCGCTCGCTTTTCCGGCGAGAGAAAACGGAAATGAGGTCAGACTCGTCGGCACACACCTTGATCGTGAGATCATCGATGTAAGCCGCAAAACCGGCAGACATCCGAAGTTCAAAACCGACTTCCCAACCGGTATTAAATATTATCAGGTAGAAGAAATGAAGGAAGCCATCGACGGTGCGGATATGATAATCGGCGGCGTTTCGAGCTTCGGAGTTGACTGGTTCTCAGATACTGTACTTCCGCTTATACCCGACAGCGTCCCGGTGCTGACCGTGACGAAGGGCCTTATGGATACGCCCGACGGAAAGCTCCTTACATACCCCGATCTCTGGCAGGCAAAGCTCGATGCGATCGGCAGCAGGGTTAAGCTGAACGCCATAGGAGGTCCCTGCACGAGCTACGAGCTTGTCGCACACGACCAGACCGAGGTGGCATTCTGCGGCAAGGATATGGAGACTCTTCGCAAGCTTAAGGCAATCATGGCGACCGATTATTATCATATAAGCCTTACGACAGATGTTACGGGCATTGAGAGTGCAGTGGCACTTAAGAACGGCTATGCTCTCGGAATCGCGCTGACTGTCGGACTCAATCAGAGAAGGTTCGGACTTGACAGTGAGCTTCACTATAACTCTCAGGCGGCGGTGTTCGGACAGGCGGTCAAGGAAATGTCCCGCTTGCTCGATTATCAGGGTGCGGGAACGCTCGATAATCTTGCCGTCGGGGCAGGTGACCTTTATGTTACCGTCTACGGCGGAAGAACGAGACTTGTCGGTATTCTTCTCGGTCGCGGAATGAACATTGATGAGGCTAAGGCGGAGCTCAAGGGTGTAACACTTGAATCTCTTGTTGTCGCGGTGAGAGTGGCGAGAGCCGTAAGAGTCTGTGCCGAAAAGGGGATTCTTAATCTCTCTGACTTCCCGCTGCTTATGCATGTTGACGATATACTGACCGAGAGGAAGGAAGTCAACATTCCGTGGGAGAGCTTCACCTTTGAGAAGGAATGAGCTGTCACGAAATGAACCTTGCACCCGAGCCTTTTTCGCTGATAGCCGACGGCAAAAAGAAGTTCGAGCTTAGACTTAACGACGAGAAGCGGCAGGGGATCAGGGATGGAGATACAATAATTTTCACAAACCGCCAGGATCCGCAAAAGCGGGTCCTTTGCCGTGTAACAGATATTTTTCATTTTCCCGATTTTGCGTCGTTGTATCGCGAACTTCCGCTTGATCTTTGCGGATATACAGAGGAAAATATCTCAGAAGCAGATCCGCGAGATATGGAGGTCTACTACGCCGCAGAAGAAATTGCCGAGTACGGCGTGATCGGGATAGGTATTGAACTTGTTGAAAGGAAAACACTATGAAGACAGCTATTATAACCGGCGTCCTCGGAGGCATCGGTAAGGCGTCCGCTCTTCTCTTCCTTGAGAAGGGTTACCGTGTGTTCGGTATGGACGTGAGGGAAGAGAACAGTTGCGAGGAACTTAGATCGGATTACTTTACATATGTCTGCGGCGACCTAAGCAGGACAGAGGACCGCGAAAGGCTCGTTTCAATTGCATCAGGGAGCGGAAGGATCGATGTTCTTCTGAACGTCGCCGGAGTTGCGCCGAAGGTCCGCTCGGATATTCTTGAGATGACCGAGGAGAGCTATGACCGCGTTACCGACATAAACACTCGGGGAACATTTTTCCTCACTCAGTCGGTGGCGAATGTTATGCTTAGGCAGGAAATTATCGAAGGTGTCAGAGGCTGTATCGTGAATATCTCATCCTGCTCGGCTTATACGAGCTCGACGAGCCGCGGTGAATACTGTATCTCAAAGGCGGGAGTCTCTATGATAACGATGCTGTTTGCCGACCGTCTTGCGGGAGAGGGGATACTTGTAAATGAGATCTGCCCGGGAATCATCGCGACTGGCATGACCGCGACCGTGAAGGATAAGTACGACAATCTTATCGCCGGCGGACTTGTACCGCAGAAGAGATGGGGATATCCGGAGGATATTGCGAAGGCGGCTATGGCGCTATGTGACGGGACGCTCGGATATACAGTAGGTCAGTCGCTTATCGTCGACGGCGGTATGCACATAAGAAGGCTATGAAAAATACTTATGATACCCTGATAATCGGCAGCGGCTGTGCCGGCTTCAATGCTGCGGACAGGCTGTATAATTTCGGTGTCCGCGATATTGCGATAATCACCGAGGGGATAAATATGGGAACCTCTCGCAACACGGGAAGTGACAAGCAAACATATTACAAGCTGTCGCTCTGCGGCAGAGAGAGCGACAGCGTGCGCGAGATGGCTGAGACGCTTTTCTCAGGAGGAGGTGTGAACGGCGATATTGCGCTCACCGAGGCGGCGTATTCCGTCAGAGCGTTTATGCACCTTGTCGAGCTCGGTGTACCTTTTCCGACCAACGAGTACGGTGAGTATGCGGGTTACAAGACAGACCACGACCCGAGAACGCGTGCGACCTCCTGTGGACCTCTGACCTCAAAATATATGACCGAGGCACTCGAGCGCTCGGTAAGAGAGAAAAATATCGATATACTTGACGGGCTGAGAGTTATAAAGATACTCACAGGGAGCGGACGAGTCAGCGGACTTGCCGCGCTTGACAGAGAGGGCAAGCTCTCGGTCTTCGGTTGCCGTAATATTATCCTTGCGACAGGCGGTCCCGCCGGAATATATTATAATACCGTCTATCCCGAGAGCCAGAGCGGCGCGACCGGGCTTGCAATCGATGCCGGTGCACTTTGCGTCAACCTTGAGGAATGGCAGTACGGAATTGCGAGCACAGATTTTCGTTGGAATCTGTCGGGAACGTATCAGCAGGTTCTCCCAAGGTATATTTCGGTCGGTGAAGACGGCGAAGAACGCGAATTCCTCTACGAAAAGTTCGGCGAAAAGTCGCTTGATATGATATTTCTGAAAGGCTATCAGTGGCCCTTTGACACGAAAAAGGTGAACGGCTCATCGCAGGTAGACCTTGCCGTGACCGCTGAGATCAAAGCAGGGAAGCGCGTATTCCTTGACTATACGGCAAATCCGAAGGGACTTGAAAATGGCTTTTCGGTGCTGTCGCGTGAGGCTTACACATACCTTGAAAATTCGGGCGCACTTTTCGGGACGCCGATCGATAGACTTCGGAAGATGAACATTGGGGCAATAGAGCTTTACCTGTCGCACGGAATAGACCTATCGCGTGAAAAACTCGCGATAGCTGTCTGCGTTCAGCACTGTAACGGAGGTGTTGACATTGATGCCGACTGGCAGAGCAGAATAGAAGGGCTTTTTGTCGCGGGAGAAGCGGCGGGAACCTTCGGAGTATGCCGTCCGGGAGGATCGGCACTAAATTCAACGCAGGTGGGAAGTCTTCGTGCCGCCGAAAAGATCGCACGCGAGAAGAAAAAAATGTCGATAACCATACCCGAATTTTCTCTTCCGAGGTTCGGAAGCGGAAATGCCGACGCACGTGAGTTGCTTGTTTCGCTTAGGAAAAAGATGAGCGATTGTGCCGATTTTGATCGCGATACAGGGAAGATGAGGGAGCTGTTCTCAGAGGTCTGCAACCTTTGCGATAATTTTTACGATACGGTTAAGGTTGCATCCGATTACGATCTGCTTGATGCCTTTATGCTATACGATACGATACTGACGCAGAGAGCGGTGCTTTCGGCGATGCTGATCTCGGCTGAAAAGGTCGGCTCGCATGGCTCGGCTTTTGTCGACAGAAAAGCCCCCTATGAGAACGACGCACCGCGTGACACTCAGACAGTCACAGACAAAAACGAGTCTTACCTTCGTCCCGTTAGACCTCTTCCGAACCCCGAGCTTTGGTTCGAGACTCTGCTCGCAAGGCAGACAGAGAGTTTGAAAGAGCAATGACATACCGCTCAATATACGATTCTCCCATCGGAAAGATACTCATTTGTGCGACAGATGAGGCTCTTACGGGGCTTTATATCGAGGGACAGAAGAGATTCGGCGACGGATTTTCAGTCACAGAGGAAAATCCGGTAATATTGCAAGCGAAAGAATGGCTTAACAGATATTTTGAAGGCAAAAAACCGTCAACTGATGAAATAAAAATGTCAGCTGACGGTAGCGCTTTCAGAACCGAGGTCCGGGAGCTTTTACGGCAGATTCCCTACGGAGAAACCGTAACATACGGTGAGCTTGCCGAATGTATCGCGAAAAAGCGAGGTATCAAAGCAATGTCGGCGCAGGCCGTCGGCGGGGCTGTCGGGAGCAACCCGATCTCTATAATCGTTCCGTGCCACAGGGTAATGGGCAAGGGCGGCGATCTCACCGGCTACAACGGAGGGGTAGATAAGAAGATCAAGCTGCTGACACTTGAGGGGGTCGATACCTCGGGATTCTGTCTGAAAGGGAAAGCATACAATGACAAAAAATATTTTAATAAGAAAAATAAATGAAGGCGACAGAGCCGCCTTCATTAAAATGAGCCGTGATTTTTATTCTTCGCCCGCAGTGCTTCACGACGTGCCGGACGAATATCATACGAGGGCATTTTGCGAGCTGATGCGATCCGACGAATACCTTGAATGTCTTATTTTCGAGGCAGACGAAGGTGAGATAGCGGGGTATGCCCTGCTTGCGAAGACATACAGCCGTGAGGCGGGAGGTATTGCCGTCTGGATCGACGAGCTCTATGTGCTTCCCGCTTTCAGAGGGAGGGGGATCGGCGGAAGCTTCTTTTGCTGGCTGCACGAAAACATTCCCGCGGCGCGTTACCGCCTTGAGACCGAGCCCGAAAACGAAAGAGCAAGGAAGCTATACGCCCGTTACGGCTATAAAGAATTCCCCTATCTTCAGATGGTGAAGGAAACCCCTTCTTTTCAGTGAACTCCGAAGAGAAGGTCGCAGTAGGTCGGGAAGGGCCAGTAGCTTTCGGCGGTGAGCGTCTCCGCTTCGTCACATACGACGCGAAGCTCCGCCATCCTCTGAAGCACGACGTCACGGATCATGACCGATTCCTCGGTCACGTTTTCTGCCGAGCGAAGCTCTATTACTGCTTCCTCAAGCTTTGCGGTCGCCGAATAAATTTCATCAACGAGGGCGGAGAGCTTTGTGATCTCTGCCTTTTCGTATTTGCAGGAAAGTCCGGGAACGGCAACCGTTTTCGCATTGCATGCTTCGGCGATCGCCTTTGTGTAGCTCTCAATGGCGGGGACGATCTCCTTGCGTGCCATATCGACCATTGTGAGGGCCTCTATATTGACCGTCTTGCAGTAATTCTCAAGACTTGTCTCGTACCTTGCGCGTATCTCGGCTTCCGAGTATATCTTGTGAGAGGTCAGCATATCGACATTCTTTTTGTCAAGTATTCTCGGAAGCGCGTCGGGTGTCGTGCGGAGATTCAGAAGTCCGCGCACCTCGGTGGCTTCCTTTATCCATTTTTCGTCGTATCCGTTGCCGTTGAAGATTATGCGTTTGTGCTTATGTACCGTCTCGCGTATGAGGTCGTGAAGCGCAGCCTCGAAATGCTCCGCTTTTTCAAGTATATCGGCGTACTGGCAAAGAGACTCGGCGACCGAGGCGTTTATCATAATGTTTGCGCAGGAAATGCTGTTCGACGATCCGAGCATACGGAATTCAAACTTGTTTCCCGTAAAGGCGAACGGTGACGTGCGGTTTCTGTCGGTCGTGTCGCGCGTGAGCTTCGGGAGAACGTGCGCACCGAGGCGGAGGACCGTTTTTTCGGCGGCACTGTATGGCTTTTCGCTCTCGATCGCGTCAAGGACTGAGGTAAGCTCATCGCCGAGGAACATTGATACTACTGCCGGAGGCGCTTCATTTGCTCCGAGACGGTGATCGTTTCCGGCGGTGGCGACCGAGAGCCTCAGAAGGTCCTGATAATCGTCGACAGCCTGAATGACCGCGCAGAGGAAGAGGAGAAACTGCGCGTTCTCGTAGGGCGTCTCTCCCGGAGTGAGAAGGTTCACACCCGTGTCGGTCGTTATAGACCAGTTGTTGTGTTTGCCGCTTCCGTTGACACCGGCAAAGGGCTTCTCATGGAGCAGGCAGACGAGTCCGTGACGCGCGGCGACCTTCTGCATCATCTCCATTGTGAGCTGGTTATGGTCGGCGGCGATGTTCGTTGTAGTGTAAATTGGAGCGAGCTCGTGCTGTGCCGGTGCGACCTCGTTGTGTTCGGTCTTTGCAAGGATGCCGAGCTTCCAAAGCTCCTCGTTGAGGTCAGCCATATAGGCGGCTACCCTCGGCTTTATGACACCGAAGTAGTGATCGTCAAGCTCCTGTCCCTTCGGGGGCTTAGCACCGAAGAGAGTCCTGCCGCAGAACATAAGATCCTTGCGCTTTTCGTAGAGCGCCTTGTCGACAAGGAAGTATTCCTGCTCGGGACCGACCGAGGTATGTACGCACTTAACGTCTGTGTTCCCGAAGAGGCGAAGGATCCTCATAGCTTGTTTGTTAAGTGCCTGCATCGAGCGGAGAAGGGGAGTCTTCTTGTCGAGAGCCTCGCCGCAGTATGAGCAGAATGCCGTGGGTATGCAGAGGGTCTTATCCTTTATGAAAGCGTAGGATGTCGGGTCCCAAGCAGTGTATCCTCTTGCCTCAAAGGTCGCGCGAAGACCGCCGGACGGGAAAGACGAAGCATCGGGTTCGCCCTTTATCAGTTCCTTGCCGGAGAATTCCATAATTACGCCTCCGTCGGGAGAGGGGGTTATGAAACTGTCGTGTTTTTCCGCGGTGATTCCGGTCAGCGGCTGGAACCAGTGGGTGAAATGAGTCGCGCCATGACTGACTGCCCAGTCCTTCATTGCGTCGGCGACCGCATTTGCAAGGTCGCTGTTGAGCCTTTCTCCCTCGTCTATGGTTTTTCTGAGTGAATTGTAGACGGCGGAGGGCAGCTTAGCCTTCATAACTCTGTCGTCAAATACGAGACAACCGAAATAGTCCGAAACGGTTTGCATTTTTGTGATCCTCCTCTTAAAGCACGGATTGAAAATAAAAAAGGCGTCAGTTGGAGCTATGCTCCAAGACGCCTTTGCCTTTATGGACGCTATTATACACATGCGGCGGCATCTTGTCAATACCTTTTTTAAAAAAATTTTTCGGCGGGGATTGACAGCCGCGTGCGTGAGTGATATAATGCTTCGGTAATGAGCAAAGGCGTTCATCGTGACGGGGGAGTTTCACCCGCACGACGGGCGCTTTCGTTATTTTATACTTAAAAGCCACCGCACGGAAGTCAATATTTTTTTGACGCAATTCAAAAAAATCTGTGGAAATCCGCGCCGTGATATGGTATAATAAATTCTATGTTGAAAAATGCGGAAGAGTGCCGCGCGTTACAGAAAGGAAGCTTTCGCTGAAACGAAAGTCATGGTTACTAAAATGGAGCTTTCCGGTCCGACATACAAGGTGCTTGTCGTCTCGTCCTCCAATAAGGTCGGCGAGTCGATCGCTTCGCGCCTTCCGGAAGATCTGTATTCACCTGTAACGCTTGTCTCGTCGGTAGCTGATGCCCGTATGCTCCTTCCCGACGGAGGGTATGATATAGTTATTATAAATTCGCCCCGTACATCGGGTCCGGCGGAGCGTTTTGCTTCCGAGATATGTGAGAAGAGCTGTGCCGGAGTGCTTTTGCTGCTCACCGGTGAGGATTTTGTACCCGTCAGCGAGCGGGTTGCGCCGTTCGGTGTCCTGACGCTTGAAAAACCCATCTCCGACAGGCTGCTTCTTTGCGAGCTTGCCTTTCTTCGGGGAATGAGAGAGAGGATGCGAAATCTGGAGATACGTACGGCTTCGGTCGAAGAGAAGATGGAAGAGGTAAAGGTCGTAAACCGCGCAAAATGGCTCCTTATCGATCAGCTCAAGATGACCGAACCGAGCGCACACAGATATATTGAGAAGACAGCTATGGACAGATGCGTTTCAAAACGGGAAATAGCTGAAATAATTATAAGAACCTACCGGTGAGAGCCTTTGAGCCTTTCCGGAATCTATAAATCCGCCACATACGGCAAGGAGATCTTCATATGACAAAGTACATATTCGTTACCGGAGGAGTCGTATCCGGACTCGGAAAAGGCATTACGGCGGCGTCGCTCGGGCGCCTTCTCAAGGCAAAGGGACTTAAGGTCGCGGCGCAGAAGCTCGACCCATACATCAATGTTGATCCCGGCACTATGAGTCCGTACCAGCACGGAGAGGTCTACGTTACCGAGGACGGAGCCGAGACAGACCTTGATCTCGGACACTACGAACGCTTTATAGACGAGGATCTCAACAGATATTCAAACCTTACGACCGGCAAGGTCTACTGGAATGTTCTGAACAAGGAGCGCCGGGGAGAATACCTCGGTTCAACGGTTCAGGTAATTCCGCATATCACGAATGAGATAAAGGATTTCGTTTACCGCGTAGGCAAGCAGAGCGACGCCGATGTCGTCATCACCGAGATCGGAGGAACTATCGGCGACATAGAGTCACAACCCTTTATAGAGGCTGTTCGCCAGATCTCGCTTGAGGTCGGAAAAGAAAACAGCCTGTTTATCCATGTAACGCTCGTACCTTTCTTAAGCGGTTCGGACGAGCATAAGTCGAAACCGACCCAGCACTCGGTCAAGGAGCTTCAGGGCATGGGGATAAACCCGAACATTATCGTTCTGAGATGCGATGAGCCCCTTGAGGAATCGATATTCAAGAAGATCGCCCTGTTCTGCAACGTAAAGCCGGATTGCGTGATCGAAAATATGACTATACCATGCCTCTACGAAGCGCCGCTGATGCTCGAAAGATCGAATTTCTCAACGGTCGTTTGCCGTGAACTCGGAATAGAAGCGAAGGTCCCGGTGCTTGACGAATGGCGCGATATGGTCGATAAGATTAAAAGTGCCGACAAAGAGGTCACTATCGGACTTGTCGGAAAGTATGTTCAGCTTCACGATGCCTATCTTTCGGTTGCCGAGGCGCTCCGTCACGCGGGATATGCAAACGGTGCAAAGGTCAGGATCAAATGGATAGATTCCGAGACGATAAAGTGTTTCAATGTCGAGGAAAAGCTCGGTGGGCTTGACGGAATAATCGTTCCCGGAGGCTTCGGAAGCCGCGGGATAGAGGGTATGATCCTCTCTGCACAGTACGCAAGAGAAAGAGACATCCCTTACTTCGGTATCTGCCTCGGTATGCAGATAGCGGTTATAGAATATGCGAGAAACGTTGCCGGAATAAAGGACGCTCATTCGGGCGAATTTGATGAGCAGTGTGCGAACAAGGTCATAAACTTCATGCCCGGTCAGAGCAACGATGTCGACAAGGGCGGTACGCTTCGTCTCGGTGCCTATCCCTGCATGATACAGTCCGGCACGACAATGGAGAGATGCTACGGTGCGAAAGAGATAAGCGAGCGTCACCGTCACCGCTATGAATTCAACAACGATTACCGCGAGGCTCTGACCTCCTGCGGACTGACGCTCTCGGGGCTTTCTCCCGATGGCAGACTTGTCGAAACGGTCGAGCTTACCGACCGTCCGTTCTATGTGGGCGTTCAGTATCACCCCGAATTCAAATCCCGTCCGAACAAGCCGCATCCGCTCTTCAAGGGCTTTATAGAGGCGGCACTGCTTCACCGCGGTGAGTGATTTTTAAGGAGAGGCTATGCACGATATATACGAAAATCCGCTCTGCCGCCGCTATGCGAGCCGGGAGATGCAGGAAATATTCTCGGACAATAAGAAATTCTCGACTTGGCGGCGTCTTTGGGTCGCCCTTGCCGAGAGCGAGAAGGAGCTCGGACTCGATATAACCGATGCACAGACAGAGGAGCTTAAGGCTCATGTCGATGATATTGATTACGAGGTCGCCGACCGCCGCGAGAGAGAGATAAGGCACGATGTCATGGCTCATATCTATGCCTATGGGGTTGCCTGTCCCGAGGCTAAGCCGATCATTCATCTTGGCGCGACAAGCTGCTACGTAGGAGATAATACCGATATAATAATTCAGAGAGAGGCGCTGCTTCATATACGCAGAAAGCTCCTTGCGGCGATAAAGTCACTCGCCGATTTCGCAGAAAAGTACAAGTCGCTTCAGACTCTTGCATACACGCATTTTCAGGCGGCACAGCCTACGACTGTCGGCAAGCGTGCGACGCTCTGGATCCAGGATCTTATGATGGATCTCGAAAGACTTGATTACACAGTCGCAAACCTAAAGCTTCTCGGTTGCCGCGGAACGACGGGGACGGGGGCGAGCTTCCTTGAACTTTTCAACGGTGACGGCGAGAAGGTAAAGGCTCTCGAAAAAATGGTTGCCGAAAAGATGGGCTTTGAAGCGTCTTATGCCGTCAGCGGACAGACGTATTCGAGAAAGGTAGACTATTTCACGCTGTCGGTGCTCTCGGGTATCGCGCAGAGCGCACAGAAATTTTCGGGAGATATAAGGCTTCTTTCGCATCTCAAGGAATTCGACGAGCCCTTTGAATCGGGTCAGGTAGGCTCGTCTGCCATGGCGTACAAGCGCAATCCGATGCGCAGTGAACGTATCTCTTCGCTCGCACGTTTCGTTATTGCAGATACGATGAACCCCGCCATGACCGCCGGAACGCAGTGGCTTGAGCGCACCCTTGATGACTCGGCGAACCGTCGCATAAGCATACCGGAGGCTTTCCTTGCCACAGACGGCATACTTTCGCTATACATCAACGTGATAAGCGGCGTAACCGTTTATCCGAAGGTTATTGAAAAGCACCTTATGGAGGAGCTTCCCTTCATGGCGACAGAGAATATCCTCATGCACTGCGTGAAGGCAGGCGGAGACCGTCAGATCCTTCATGAGGCGATACGCCGTCATTCGGTAGACGCCGGTAAGCGTATAAAGACAGAGGGCGGAGATAACGATCTTCTCGACAGAATAGCATCAGATCCGGTTTTCGGCTTGACACGGGAGGATATTAACGCTATAATAAAGAACGGAAGATTTACCGGAAGAGCCGAGGAACAGACAGAAGAGTACCTTTCTTACATAAGAGAGGTGCTCGCGGACAACAGCGAGGCTTTTGCGGGAAAGATCAGTGCTGACGTGAATGTATAAATTTTTGGAGGAATATAAAATGCTTACTGCAATCGTCGGAATCAACTGGGGTGATGAAGGAAAGGGCAGAATGGTTGACCTTCTTTCGTCCGATTACGACATTATTTGCCGCTATCAGGGCGGTAACAACGCGGGCCACACCGTTGTTAATGAGAAGGGAATGTTTATTCTTAACCTTCTTCCGTCGGGTATTCTGCGTGATACTACCGTAAACGTGATGGGGAACGGAATGGTAATCGATATCGAGCATCTCGTCGGTGAGATGAAGAAGCTGACAGACAAGGGTATCTCGATCACTCCCGAAAATCTTAAGATCAGCGAAAAGGCGATAATCTGTATGCCTTACCATAAGATGCAGGATATTATGGAGGAGGAGCGCCTTGCAGATAAGAAGTTCGGCTCGACTCGCCGTGGTATCGCTCCCGTTTACGCCGACAAATATATGAAGAAGGGCATCCGCATGGGTGATCTTCTTGAAGATAGGGACAAGCTTGCCGAGAAGGTGCGCGATATCGTCAAATGGAAGAATATCACCGTTACGGGCTACGGACATGAGCCGGTCAACGCCGATGAAATGATTGCCTGGCTCGACACATACGGAAGTGTCGTGAAGCCCTTCGTGACCGATGTTACCACATATCTTACCGAGGCGGTCAGAGCCGGAAAACGCGTTATGTTCGAGGCTCAGCTCGGCGCACTCCGCGATATAGAATTCGGTATTTACCCCTACACCTCGTCCTCTACGACTCTTGCCGGCTATGCAACGGTCGGTGCCGGTATCCCGGGCTTTAAGCTCACGAATACTATCGGAATTATGAAGGCTTATTCGACCTGCGTCGGAGAGGGGCCCTTCACCGCAGAGATGTTCGGTGAGGAAGCCGAGAAGCTCCGCGCTGCCGGAGGCGAATACGGTGCCGCTACCGGAAGACCCCGCCGCGTCGGTCCGTTTGATGTTCCCGCGTCTCGCTATGGCGTAGAGGTACAGGGAGCGGACAGCATTGCGCTGACGAAGCTCGACGTGCTTTCCTATCTTGATAAGATCCCGGTCTGCGTGGCTTACGATGTCGACGGAGAGATCACGACGAAGTTCCCGATCGGCGACAGGCTCAATCGCGCAAAGCCGGTTATAGAATACCTTGACGGCTTCGGCGATGTCTCAAAGTGCAGAAAGTACGATGACCTGCCGCAGGCAGCGAAGAACTATATAAGCTACCTTGAGAAGGCTGTCGGATGCCGTATCGAGTATGTCTCGGTCGGTGCAGACAGAGAAGAATACGTAAAGATAGACTGATAATAGGGGAAAGTTTGAAGGATTGATCTTTCAGACGGAGTTTTGCGGCTTTCGTCGTCCGATGGGCGATCGTTCTGATCCGAAAAGCCTGTCCCCAACTCAGAAAAGAAAGGAAGCTTTCGCAAACGCGAAAACCAAGGCTATAAAAATGAATCAAACTGTTCTTATACTTGATTTCGGTGGGCAGTACAAGGAGCTTATCGCCCGTCGTGTTAGAGAATGTAAGGTCTATTCCGTAGTCAAGCCGGGAGATACCATCTCGGTCGATGAGATAAAGAAGATAAACCCGATAGGAATAATACTTACGGGCGGTCCTAACAGCGTCTACCTCCCCGATTCGCCGAGATGCGATAAAGAGGTATTCAATCTCGGTATTCCGGTGCTCGGCATTTGCTACGGAAGCCAGCTCCTCGCGTGGTCTGTCGGGGGAGAGGTCGCGCCCTGTGCCGGCGGTGAGTACGGAAAGACCAAGATGATCGTTGACAATTCCTCGGTGCTGTTTGAAGGGCTTACCTCAGAGCAGGTAGGACTTATGAGTCATACCGATCAGATAGTAAAGCTTCCTGACGGCTTCAGCTCTGTCGCAAAGACGATAGATTGCCCGAATGCGGCGATCCAGAATCCGTCGAAGCGTCTTTACGGTGTTCAGTTCCACCCCGAGGTAGAGAGCACCCCGAACGGTACACCGATGATCCGTAATTTCCTTTACGGAGTATGCGGGGCTAAGGGCGACTACGATCTCAAGAATCTTGAAAAAGAGCTGATAGAGAAATGCCGCAATCAGGTCGGTGATGCTCATGTTCTTCTCGGACTTTCGGGGGGCGTTGACTCCTCGGTTTGCGCGGCACTGCTTTCAAAGGCGGTTCCCGGTCAGCTTCACTGCATTTTCGTCGACCACGGACTCATGAGAAAGAATGAGGGCGACGAAGTCGAAGAGGCGTTCAAGGGCAGAGACCTTCACTTTATCCGGGTGAACGCGGAGGACAGGTTCCTTGCGGCACTCAGCGGAGTGACCGATCCCGAGAAGAAGCGCAAGATCATCGGCGCAGAGTTCGTAAGGGTATTTGAAGAGGAAGCAAGAAAGCTCCCGAACGTGAAATTCCTTGCTCAGGGAACGATATATCCCGATGTCATCGAATCGGGCGGCAGCAAGGCGGCGACGATAAAGAGCCATCACAATGTCGGAGGACTTCCCGAAGATATGAAATTTGAGGGGATCGTCGAGCCGCTGAGAAGCCTATTTAAGGATGAAGTGCGTGCACTCGGTAAACAGCTCGGGCTTCCCGCGAAGTTCGTCTGCCGTCAGCCCTTCCCCGGTCCCGGACTTGCAGTTAGAGTCATCGGTGAGATCACGAAGGAGAAGCTTGACATTCTGCGCGAGGCGGATGCCATATTCCGCGAGGAGCTTGAGCGTACGAGAGTCCGCGCCGATCAGTACTTTGCGGTCCTTACCGACACCCGCTCGGTCGGAGTCGTCGGAGATTTCAGAACGTACGATTACACGATAGCGCTCAGAGCCGTGAAGACCTCAGACTTTATGACCTGTGAATTCACGCAGATACCCTACCGTGTGCTCGGACGAGTATCCTCGAGGATCGTCAACGAGGTCAAGGGCGCAGGCAGAGTTGTCTATGATATAACGGGAAAGCCGCCCGCTACCATTGAGTGGTGCTGATATTATATAATAAAAAGAACGGTCCTGCATTTTGCGGGCCTGATCTTTTTTGTCAGAGGTCTTTTATTGACACCTCCGATAAAAAATAGTATAATGAATCCGTTATAAAAAAGAAAGGGGACAAGCTATGGACAAAATTCTTGAAAACATAAAAAAGAGAAGGAGCGTCAAAAGCTACAGACCCGATGCAGTACCGCAGGAGTTTCTTGATAAGATAGCAGAAGCGGGGCTTTTTGCTGCGAGCGGAAGGGGACGGCAGGGAACTCTTATTCTTCAGATCACGGACAAGGCTCTTCGAGACAGGCTTTCTGCGATGAACGCTGCGATAATGGGGTGCGACGGTGACCCATTTTACGGTGCGCCCGCGCTTTTTGTCGTGCTGAGCAACCGCGAATACAGTACTTATGTATACGACGGAAGTCTCGTTATGGGGAATATGATGCTTGAGGCTCACGCTCTCGGGCTCGGAAGCTGTTGGATCCACCGGGCGAAGGAGGAATTTGACAGTGAGGAAGGGAAAGAGATCCTTCGTTCGCTCGGGATCGAGGACAATTACGAGGGCATCGGACACCTTATCGTAGGATATCCCGACGGAGTACTTACGGAGGCTTCCGAACGCAAGGCGGGGCGAATTATTTGTGTGAAATGAGCTTTTCAAAAGACAGAATAATTGAAATTGCTATGCGGCAGTCTGCAATTGATGCCGGGTGTGAGGCGCGGGATTTTATGCGTGCCGAAAACATTACGGTCATATCAGCGGCAGACCGGAGGGCGAGAAAGTATCTTGAGCTCCCGTTTGACTGCAATCTTATCTCATACGGCAGCAATATAGTCGCGTCGGTCGGTGAAGGTTACGTGAGACGCGTATCGGAATATATCAGCCGGTTCAGCATAGAAAAGTGCTTTGAAACTCCCGGACTTTACGTTCTGAATGACGCTTTTCTTACAGAAGGTCTTCGCGCCTGTTTTATGGCAGAATATTTTTTGCCCGATTCGGATGAATTGTCGGTTTTTGATTGCGGTTTTGAGCTTCGCGTTCTTGAAAAAGGAGAGTTTGATGCGCTTTATACCGATGAATGGAGCAACGCCCTATGTAAAAAGCGTCGTGAGCTTGATATGCTCTGCGTGGGAGCTTACGACGGAGAAAGACTGATAGGTCTTGCCGGATGCTCAGCCGACTGCGATTCGATGTGGCAAATAGGGATCGATGTACTGCCGGCATACAGAAGGCACGGCGTCGCATCGGCACTGACTTCGCACCTCGCTGCCGAGACCTTCAAAAGAGGTAAAGTGCCGTTCTATTGCGCGGCATGGTCTAATATTGCGTCTGTGCGGAACGCGATTAACTGCGGTTTCAGACCGGCGTGGGTTGAACTTACATATAAGAGCATCGGATTTACCGACAGCCTCAACAGCGGTGAAAAATGAAAACAGAGACAGTTACCGTCAAACGGTAGCTGTCTCTTATGTTTTTATCTCCCGAAAAGCCTTCTGAAGAGTCCGCCGCGCGGTTTTGAACCTTCTATGATGGTTGTGCAGAAGTCGGCAAATTCCGATGGATCGGCGCTTTTTTGAATGGTCGCCGATAACTCCGAAGCTGCACGCTTTCCGTATTCAGAAACGACCGATGACAATATTTCCCTCACGCCCGAGCTTTCGTCGGTGAGCGCCGCCTTCATTTGCGGATCTGATGAGCATCGGAGGTCTATGGTAAGGCAGGCTTCGAGAACAGTGCAGGCTGTACTGACGGCTTTTCCCTCACGCTCTTTTTTCGTTGCGGTCAAGCCGTGAACGGCCGAATTCTTTCGGTAAAACTCGGCAGAGGAATATTTTTCAGTCGACAGATAGTTCAGAATAAGCTCCAGAACGATCTCGGTATAGGTGTTTTTATTGATATTGGCAAGGTCTCTACGCGCGTAAGCTGCGATCGCGGCACGGAGCTTTTTGTCGTTCGGAAGCTTTGATGCGTATTCTACCGCGTCGCCGCATTTGCCGGAAGAGATCGACTGTTTGAACCCGAGATAGTTGCAAAGCACTTTATACTGATCCGATTCACGGAGAGAGGCGTCGCCGTTTGCGAAGTCGGTCAGCGATTCGACCGTTATACTGCTGTTTTTGGCAGAGAATATTTCGCAGAATGATTTTTTGATGAGCGGTTTTATCAGCGACTGATAGAAGAATATCGCAAGCTCTCTGCCGTTTTCGGTACATTCGAGAGCTTTTGCCGCGCTTACAAGGCTGACAGTTGTATATTTCCCGGCGACCGACGGGAAGCTCTGCGTTACAGTTGTCCTGAGTTTGTCCTTTTGAACTTCATTTGCCGATGCTTCGAGGCGGCAGAACATCAGCAGCGCTTCCGTGGCGTCGTTTGCACTTCCGGAGAATAAGAGTTCGACGTATTCTTGCAATATCTTGCGATTTGAGCATACCGTTATGATTCTTTTCGCGGTATTTTCCTCGCATATGCCGCCCGACCGTGCGATCATTCTGAGCATAGGATGTTCGGCACGGCGCTGTTCGGCGTCTGTTTCATTTGCAAGTTCAGCGAAGAAATCCGAACGGAATTCCTCCGTTTCACTTGCTATATGCGCATCGGCAAAGGCGAGCAGATCGGCCGATGCCTCGTCTCCTTCGGGAAGCTGTTCGAGGATTGTCCCGTATAGAAGTTGTTTTTCCGTCTCGCCGAGCGAGGTATACATCGCGTCGAAAAAGTCGATTATCTGACCTCTCATAGCCTTCGTTCGTATGGCGAGCAGGATCTTTTCGGATATCTGCCGTTTTGATTCCTCCGAACAGCTGTCAAAGCAGCTACGGAAGAACGCGAGGATCTGCGGTTGCAAAAATCCGCCGTAGAAGACTCCGCAGAGGTGGCTTAGGATCGATGCTTTTGTTTCTTCGTCCTCTCTGTCGTAGAAAAGCTTTATAAAGCCGAAGAGCTTATCTCTCATGACCTCGGTATGAATGAGGTCGAGCATACCGTCCATGATTATCCGGCGGGTAACATAGATCTCTCCGGGATAGAGGCGCTGGAGCTTTGCGAATATCTTTTTCGGATATTCCTTTCGCGCCTCCGGATAGCGATTCACGGCACTTATTATGCGCATTCGATATTCGTCGGGGAGCGCATTCCTGAATGTTTCGTAAAGTGACAGCAGTTCAAAAAGAGATTCGTCATTCGTGACAAAGTTTTTTATGTCGAAGAGTCCGCAACCGCATATGAAGAGAAATGATATCTCTCCGAGGTTTCGGAGATTCAGCGCTAGAAGTCCGGGATCGTGATCTGCAATATATTTTGTGAAAGCGAGATATTCGCGTCGCAACGTGTCCTTCTTCAAAAGGGCATAGAACAGCTTCACGGTACGTATATTTGCGAGCATGTCCTCGTTTCTTAATCCGGTCACTCCGTATTTTGAGAATTCTATAGAGCATCCTTTGAGTGTTGGGACGGTCGAGTGGTCTCCCTTTATTCCCTTTAGCTTAACTGACGGAAACTGCGTGATGCTGTTTACGCTCGTAGCGAATGAGAAAACAGCTCTGAAGTGAGCGGGAAGCACCGAGAAGACGGCATTGGCAATCTTAAGGACCTCATCGGGGTGCTCATTGAGGATATAAACGCACTTTGTCCTTCCCGTCAGAGCCGAGAGCACCGCATATATGAACCGATAAAGTGTGTCTGCGTCTGTCTTTGAAAATATGAATGAGTTGCTATCAAAAGGTTCGGGTATGTATTCGAGCTCAGGATATTCGCGGTCGGGGCGCGCGTCGCTGCCCGTTATATTGAAGCCCGAGAGATCGGTGACAAACAGTGAACTGTTTATTGCATTTACATCGGGTGAGAACAGAAGGTTCTCGCGCTCCTTACCATCAAGTATCAGAGAGTGTACAAGGTATGAGGTTCTCTCTCCCGAGAAATCTCTCTGAAGGAAGCTGATCCTGCTTTGCACCGTAACTCCGTTTTGGGCGGGGAATTGGCAAAAGACCGAAGGCATTTTACCGTCTCGTATCTTTTCTATCTCATGAACCGTGAGTTTCAGATCGTCGACCTGTGCAAGCTCTTTTAGCGCAAAGTCTCTGCTCACATCGGCAGAACATGCGAAGGTATCGAAGCTGTCCGTGCGGTTGTACATACTGATCTTCGCCGGGACTCTTGAATAAAAATGTTGCAGCGCCATTGGCAGCTCTTACCTCCTTTCTTTTTATTCTACGTTGAGAGTCATAAGCTCCTGAATGCTTGTAACGCCCTTGACAACGAGATTGCGGCATGACGACCATAGGCTTACCATTCCGTTTTCTGCGGCAAGGTTGCGAAGAGCCTCTGAATTTTTTGTCTGAGCGATTGCGTTCTTTATAGGGTCGTTCATATACATTATTTCGTGGATAGCGATCCTGCCCTTGTAGCCCGTGTTGTTACAGTATTGGCAGCCCTGAGGTCTGAAGATACTGACCGGCTCGTCTATGCCGAGTATCTCCATTTCACGGGCGTTTGTCTTGCCCCTTTTCTTGCAGGCGGGGCAGAGACGCTTTACGAGTCTCTGTGCGATAACCCCGACGAGGGCGTCGGCGACGAGGTAGTCGGGAACGTGCATATCTTCAAGACGGGTGATGGCACCGGGGGCGTCGTTTGTATGAAGAGTGCTGAATACAAGGTGTCCGGTGATAGCCGCACGTACTGCAATTTCCGCCGTCTCTTCGTCACGGATCTCTCCTATCATTATGATATCCGGGTCCTGACGGAGTATAGAACGGAGCGCTGTGGCAAAGGTCATATTAGCCTTTGTATTGACCTGCGTCTGTGTGACTCCGCTCATCATATATTCGACCGGGTCTTCGACCGTGATTATGTTGACCGTCGGATTGTTTACTTCCTTGAGAAATGAATAGAGCGTTGTAGACTTACCGCACCCTGACGGTCCTGTCAGAAGAATTATTCCGTGGGGACGTGTGAGCATCTTGTCTATTACGACGTTTTCTTCATCTGTGAATCCGAGATCCTGCCGTGTGAATCGGAAGGAGGTCTTGTCGAGTATTCTTATAACGAACTTTTCGCCATGCACAGACGGGAGAGAGGATACACGGAAGTCATATTCCTTTCCGCCGATCCTCATATTGATCCTTCCGTCCTGAGGTACACGCCGCTCGGCGATATTGATTCCCGACATGATCTTGATCCTTGCGCAAATGGAGGGGTAAGACTCAATGGGGAATGACGCTCTCTCCTGAAGGTCGCCGTCTATACGGTAGCGGACTCTGACCTTCTTTTCAAAGGGCTCGATATGTATATCGCTCGCGCGGTAGGGTATTGCTTCCTTGATTATCGAGTCGACAAGGCGTACTGCGGGGTTGTTTATAACATCGTCAGCCGAGGATATGTCACCGCTCTGCGATGTTTTCATTCCGGCGAACATCTTGTCGTCGCTCTCGGTATTGAGAGCGTGGAGCGCATCGGATGTGGATTTTACAGCCGATACCGAGTCGATATACCTGTCGATCTGTGTCGGGGAGGTAAGTACGGTGTCCACAGGTCCGTTATAAACGGAGGCGACGGCTGATAAAGCATTGAGGTCGAGCGGCTTTCCGACGGCTATGAGAAGGACTCCGTTTTTATCGATCCCTACCGGAACGAATTTGTTCTTCTTCATATAGTCAAGGCTGAACTTATCGAAAAGCGCCTTGTCTATCTCAAGCATATCAAGCTCTATATACGGCATACAGTAGTATTCCGAGAGAGCATCAAGCTCGGTCGTCTCGGTCGTATACTCCTTTGCGAGCATATAGTTTCTGACGGGGATATTCAGCCTTTTCGACTCCGAAAGGATCGTATCAACGTCCTTTCTGCGTATCAGCTTTTTATAGAGGTAAAACTGTAAAATATCTTCGTTTATATTCATAAAAATCCTCTCGCCGCGGCGGCGGCAGTTTTTTTATATCTGTCGGGATCAACCGAGATTCTGCATTATTGCGAGTATCGGAGAGTAGATAGCCAGGAAGAGAACTAATATTATTACCGCGAGGAACAGCAACAAAATAGGTTGCAGCTTTGAAGTCACCGAATTGAGCGAGGTCTCTACTGCATCGTCGAAGAAGTTGCATGAGCGATTTAGAACATCGTCAAGAGCTGAAGTTTTCTCACCGACCGAGATCATCTGCGTCATGATGGCGGGGAAGAGCCTGTATTTATCGAAAGCGATCGAAATAGTCATGCCGTGCTTTATGTCTTCGACGGCGGCTCTGAACCTTTTTTCTGCGTCCTTGTTCCCGAAAATGATTATTACCGAATCAAGCGCTTCGGTCATGTCCATTCCGCTTGAGAGAAGGAGCCCGAAGCCGCGCGCAAATCTTGCCGTTATAATGTCAGTGTTGACCCTGCCGATGAATGGGGAATGAATTTTCAGCCAATCGTAGAAGTACTTTCCCTTTTTCGTTTTACCGATCCCGAAGAGCACAAGTCCGATTACGATGACGGCGGCGAGCATATAGAGCCAGTATTCAACGAGAAAGTCCGAAAGTGCAAAGACGGCGTTCGTGAGCCATGTTCCTTCAACATTCATGGTAGTGAGCGTATTTTTGAAATTCGGTATGACAAATGCGAGCATCATGATTATGATAACAACCGCCATACCGAGTATCACGGAAGGGTAGGAAATGGCGCTGATAATCTTTTTCTTTAACGCGCTGTCCTTTTCGTAATAATCGGCGAGCGAATTCATGACTATGTCGAGCTTTCCGCTTGTCTCGCCGACCTTTATCATCGACCGGAAGAAGGCAGGGAAGACTCCCTTGTGCTTTGCCATTGCATCCGAAAGCATCATACCTCCCTTGACATCCTCATAGATGACCTGAAGGAGCTGGCGGAAATATCTTGTGAACTTCTGATCTTTCAGTATCTCAAGCCCTCCGATAAGCGAAATGCCTGAGTTTATCATTATCGCGTACTGGCGGCAGAAGGTCGTCAGCTCACTGAGGCTGACCTTTCCCGTGCCGAGGGTGAAGAAGGCTGACGGGGACTTATCCGAATAGAGGCTTGCCGAGACGAGGTAGAGTCCCTGCTTTGACAGCTGAACGGCGAGATCTGCTTCGTCCTTTGCCATAAAGATCCCGCTGAACTTCTCCTTCTGGAGGTTTATTGCCGTGTATTTGTACTGTTGCTGCATAATAATTATCCTTTCATCCGAGGAGCAGTCTGAGATAGAGCTTTATAAGAGCGTCACCGAAGAGAAGTGAGATAATTGCACCCGCGCTAAGGAAGGGAGCGAATGGCGTTTCGGGGCTTTCGTCGTCCTTTGAACGTTTCTTCAGGATCAGCATAACTATGCTTCCCGATACCGATGCTATTATCATCATAATGAGGAGCTTCTGCCACCCAAGGAGCAGACCGAGAACTCCGACGAGCTTGATATCTCCGCCGCCGAGAGCCTCACGCCCGAGTAGCTTTCCGGCTATGAGCGCGAGAAGCAGGAAGACTGCGAACGCCGCACCTCCGCCGATGAGGTGATCGTACCAAACGGTGTTTGCGTCGGTGAAGATCGCTGCGATTGCGGGGATGAGCAGGGCTATCTGAAACCTGTCGGGAATGATCTTATGCTCAAGGTCGACAGATGCAACGCAAAGCATCAAAGAGCAGGCGAGCATCGCGGCGAGCATATAAATGAGGTTATCCGAAAATCTCCAAACGCAGGCTATCCATAGCAACATATTCGCCGCTTCGACCGCCGTATATCGGAAGGGAATATGCTTCTTGCATGAGCGGCATCTGCCGCCGAGGATGCAGTAAGAGATTATCGGTATATTGTCGTAGAATCTCAGCTTGTATCCGCACTGCGGGCAGTGCGATGCCGGTTTCGCGAGGTTCATTTTGTTCGGCACGCGGTAGATGACGACATTGAGGAAGCTACCGACGCAGAGCCCGAGAATAGCCGACAGAATATATGTCACGACGGTGAAGTATCCGTCGGGAATCGGTATTATCATTTTTCTGCCCTCAGAATACTATTCGATTTCTGGCCTTCCCGATGAAGAGACCGCCGTACATCTCAAGGTTTTCGCACACATTTGCCTCGTTGTTGACTATACCGACGGGGAAGAAAGACACACCCGTGCCGTTCTGCTCGCCGTCGAAGTCCTCGACGCTCTGCGTTAAATTGCCCGGAAGGTTCACGTATACCGAGTCAATAGCTCCGAGCGGCTGGAAGCGTTCGCTGTCCTGAATGAAGCATAGAGCCCACTTTGCAAAGAGACGGAAGTTCTCGTCGGCGAACCCCTGCTGGGTAGTGGGTGTGGGACGCTGCATATTCTTCGGCAGTTTGCGCGGGACCTTCTTCGGAAGGACCTTTATCGTGTTCACACTGCGATCGACTGAGATATTGTCGTTGCCCGAGAAGGGATTCTGACTTTCCTCGTTTTCGTTGCTCTCCGCGGGCTTTTCTATGTCGGAGGTGGGAAGGTTTTCTTCTTCCTCATCGCCGAGAAGGTCGTTTTCGGTGACCTCTCGTCCGTCGGAGTCGATGACGGTGAGTGCCTTTGCCTTTGCGCGTTCGCGTGCGTTGAGGACTGCGAGCTCGGCGACAGTGTGATCGAAGAGCATATCCTCGGCGGCGACGTGTGGCCTCTCCATTATTTCGTAGCCGAACGGCAGAAGCGCGGAACCGAGTGCCGAGCCCTTGTAAATATACGTGATCCGTGTGTAGCTGTTCTTTATGTCAAGGAGCAGGTAGCTTGCACCCTTCAGCTTCGGGTTCAGAAGGTTCACGGCAACGGCGGAGGTCTCCGCCGCAAAGGAAATATTCCTTGCGGGGAAGTGAGCCGAAGCGCTCGCCGCGCGGATCGAGGACACGAGCTTATTCTGCACTCCCGTGATGCTGTATACCGAGAACTGCTTGTTCTGGAGAACGCAGGACGTGCGAAGTGTCATCTCGCGGCGGTTCTTGAAGAGACCCTCAAGGGTAGCATCGACCGAGTTCTTCATAGCCTTCGGCTGCATGGCGGGGATCGTCAGGGTGTCGGTCACGATCGCCGAATCGGGAAGGACTATGGACGACGAATACGCGGAGGCGGGGGTGTATCTGCCGAGGAAGCCCTGAAGCACCGCGGTAAGCTCGCGGTAGAAATCCTCGCTGAATTCGACCGAGCGATAGCTTTGCATTTCGTGGCGGATCTCTCCGTTTGCGAGCGCGTAGTAATGAATTGCCTTGATCTTTGGGTCGATGAAGACCGTGCTTGCGTTTCCGCCTGACATAAATGCCAATGCCATAAAATTTATCACCTCAATCCTATGTTTCCTGAGTTGTTTACTGAGTGCCCGAGACGTTGGTTTCGGATGTCTCTCCGGTTTCGACGAAGGACAGCCAGGATTTGACCTTGCCGCTGCTGTCGACGGTTACGACAAGCCGCACTCTTCCGCTTTTGTCTTTTATCGTGAGCCGTGAGCCGTCCTCGCTGATCTCAGCTTTGTATTCGGTCACGCTTTCATCAAGCTTGAAGCTGTCCTGCGAACTCACGAAAGCCTCTCCGAAGGAATCTATCAGCGCCGCCTCGTTCATTTTATCGACCCGGCGCGTGAAGTTCGAATGTATTGAGAGGTAGAAGACCGCTATCAGTGTGCTGAAAAGGAAGATTATCGCCATCAGAAACAGAGCCATCTCTATTGCGGCTCCTTTTTTTGATCTAAGGAGCTTTTTAATATCGTTCATCATAGTCATTTTGTGTATGTAAGGGTGAAAAGCACGTCACCGTTCTGCTTTTTCGCCGTCGCGGTGAAGGTTTCGTTGTTGTATTCCCAAGAAGTTTCTATTTCAACGCTCACATATCCGCTGTCGGGAGCTGTGAGTTTATTATTTACAAGTTTTTTATACTGCGTTTCATTTTCCGCAAACTTGAAGATCTCAAGTGCATTGGAAGCGTACAGCCTTGCCTCTGAGTAGGCAAGCTCGCGGGCTGAGTTTACAGATGAGGTACTGATAAATGACATCGCGGCAATACTCACCGTGACGATGATCGCGAGAGCGACGACGACCTCAACGAGAGAGAAGCCGCGCTTACCCGCAAGTAGCTTTTTAACCGATTTTTTCATTTTGCGCGCTCCTTTCAGTTTGTTTTCATCGCCCTGACGGCGTGGCAGATCGTGGCGGTGGCGGTCTTTTCTTCTACGGCGTTTCCGCTCGTTCGGGTGTAGGTTATCTTACATATCACGAGAGCCGTTGAGTCACCGGATGTATCGCTTTTTATTATCTCGTCTTCGTTTATTATCTCGTATTCGAGATTTTCAACAAGGTGCAGGGGATAGCTCGCCGTTATCTTTCCCGCCTGATCGGTGATAACTATTTTCTCTACCGTGTCACCCTCGTCGTTGAGCAAGAGATTAAGGCTCGCGACCTTATTCTCGCCCTTAGAGACGGTCAGTGCGTCTTTTGACTCGGGACTCGTGACCGAAAGAGTGTATTCGTCCGAGTCATAGGCCCTTATAAACCTGTCAAGAGCCGATTCGACCGATCCTATGTCGGCGATAGTGTCGCGGTCGGCGGCGATCAGGCTTGTTCGTGCCTGCATGAGGACGGTAAAGGACACGACCATCGTGCTGACGATCGCGATGACCGCCATGACGACACACAGCTCTGCAAGTGTTACGCCGCGGGTGGTTCTTTTCTTTCGGTTCATACTTTCGCCGCTCCTTTCAAGTAAATAATATTAGATAATTTAATAATATATAAGAGCGAGGCACCCCGCACCCAAATGGCGCTGAGTGCCTCGTTATGACTCAGAGGTCTATGTTTAGTTAGAAGATGATGCAGCGGTAATGCTGAGAACGCCATTATTCACAGTTCCTTGTGCATATTTAGGGTTAGAAGAACTGTTCTCTTGGGTATGAGAAGTTGTAGGAGTTTTTTTTAGCTCCAGAAATAAAACTTCCATTTTCAACATGGAACATATAATTACCATTGGTAATGCAAATGTAAGTTTCAAGAGTGGTCTTGTCTGCGTTTTCTGCAAGATACATTTCATAAGCATTTTTGGTTTCCTGCATTGCTTTGGACTCTTCAGCCTTTGCTACTACATTTGCGAAAGTCGGGATAAGAACACCGGCGAGGATCGCGATAACGGCGATTACGATGACGAGTTCTACGATCGTAAAGCCCTTTTTGTTGAGTTTTTTCATTGTTGAGTTTTTCCTTTCAAAAAAATTTTTTATGCTAACCGAGGCGCCTCGGTCAATAGCCAATGCAGAAAATTTTACGATTTTCTGCTTATTTATGAACAAAGGCACAGATATTTAGGTCTGATTCCGCAAATTGACCAAAAAATCAACGTAATAAAACAAACGGGCGACAAAAGTCGCCCGCTGAAAATGTCGTCTCGTTAACAGAAATAATGTCTGCGAAAGGGCTTTGGCGCTTTTTCTTTTGCCCATAGCAGGCTATAATCGAGATCAAGCCGTT
>CALYSG010000003.1 GCA_945485605.1 uncultured Clostridia bacterium | reverse complement strand
ACAAGTTCTCTGCCGAAATTTTGTGCCTGCCATTTCTCCGTTAAGAATGCAGAGAAAATCAGAGACAGCTTTTTTCTTATAAAACCGGAAAACCCGCTTGCAAGAAGCAAGCGGGTTTTCTGGAGCTGCTGATCAGAATCGAACTGATGACCTCATGCTTACCAAGCATGTGCTCTACCGACTGAGCCACAGCAGCATATCTTCGACAGCTTTGACATTATATCAAACAAACAGGCATTTGTCAAGGGCTTTTTTCAATTTTCTCGGCAAAAAAACAAATTAAATTCTGATAGCTTACTTTTTTTATCTTCCCCTTGACTTTTTCGCTTCAATATGATATTATTACTATAATAAAAACGCTTTGACGCGGAGCAGTACGCGAACGCACGGTCACAGAGAGCGGGATTTATGCTGAGATTCCCGAACCGGAGCACGCCGAAGTCGCCGCCGAGCGGCAGATATGAACCGGGGCTGTCGCCCCGTGCGTAATTTCTGACGGCTCCCCCGTTACAGGGTAAGAGGCGGCGGTCTTTCCGTCCGCGAAGTCAGGTGGTACAGCGTTTGTCCACGCCCTGATAAGGCGTGGGCTTGTTTTTTTATCCCGGAGGTATATTATGTTCAGAAAGTTTACGGCATTGTTCTTTACCATTACTCTTGCTGTCTTGACATTTGGATCATGTGCCGTTCCGTCGGACGGTGACATTACCGACACAACAACGGGCGAACAGACAACAGTCGGATCAGGTACAGACGAAAACCTTACCTTAATCTCGGACGGCAAACCCCTTTACACCGTTATCCGTCCCGACAATAAAGAAAAAAATCCCCTCGAAGTTGAAGCAGCCGTCGCCCTCAGTGCGGCATTTCACGATGCCTGCGGAAGATATATCGGGATCACGACCGACTGGACGGGCAACGAGATCTCCGAATACGAGATATGTATAGGAAACCTTACGAGAAACGGAAGCGTTTACACCGCCGATGTTTCCAATCTCGGCAATAATCAGTTCTCCGTAAAGGTCTACGATAATCGGATAGTATTTCTCGCACCGACCTCGTTCGGAACGTCAAAAGCAGTCGATTGGTTCATCTCCGAGTATCTCTCAAAGGTCACCGACGGGTCGATGAAGGAGCTTAAGATACCCGCCAACCTCGACTATACGGGCAGTTTTGACCTCCCCTCGACCATCACGGTTATGACGCAGAACCTTCTCGCCACCGACGAAGAATACGCAAAATTTGTCGCGGGCGGACTTGAGATAAGCGTAAAGCTTGAGGACAACACTATCGAAAAACGTCAGCCTCGCGTGCTCTCGCTGATTGAAAAGTATCAACCCGACTCGCTCGGAGTCCAGGAATGCAGCGCCCCGTGGAGGACTTACTTTGATTCAAACCTCAGCAAGCTCGGCTACAAGCGCATCGGAGCATCAAAGAATCCGAAAATAGGCATAATCTACAATGCAAAAGTGCTGAAGCCGATATTCACAGGCTCCTTCTGGCTCACCGAAGACCCCGAAAACCTTAAGATCTCTAAGGAATGGGGAAAAGAATCGGACGGTCTTACCGAAAGGCTCGGAATGTATGTCGTATTTGAGGTGGCGGCAACCGGAGAACGGTTCGCTCATTTCAACACCCACCTTGACACGAGTAAAAATAACATCATTCAGACAAAGCAAACCGAAGTTCTGCTAAACTACATCGACAAAGTAACAAAAGAATACGGCGGTATCCAAGCGGTACTTACCGGAGATTTCAACTATAACATGGACTCGACGGCATACGGTACGCTGACGGGCGGCAGACTCGGAGATACCAAGAGCTTGGCGGTGCTCTCAAGCCGCGGCAACGGCTCATTCAATAAATTCAAGGGTCCCGAATACTCAAGCAAACCGATAGATCTGATAATGACGACATCAGACGGAACGGTAGTCGAATCGTATGAGGTCATATACGACCGATTCGACGGTAACAATTTTGCATCGGATCACTACGCTGTGCTCGCAAAGCTCGGAATACTGAAATAACATTAACGGAGAATAAATCATATGGAAAACAAACACGAACTACCGAAAACCTACGATCCGAAATCCTTTGAGGATAGGATCTATCAGAATTGGTGTGACAAAAAGTACTTCACCCCATCGGTCGACGACGGCAAACCGCCCTTCTCTATCGTTATCCCGCCACCGAACGTAACGGGGCAGCTCCACATGGGTCACGCACTCGACGAAACGCTTCAGGATATCCTTATCCGATGGAAACGTATGGAGGGTTACAGCGCCCTCTGGCTTCCCGGAACCGATCATGCGGGTATCGCAACTCAGATCAAGGTTGAAGAGGTCCTTCGTAAAGACGAAGGCCTTACCCGATACGATCTCGGACGTGAGAAATTCCTTGAGCGCGTCTGGGACTGGAAAAACAAATACGGTAACAGAATAATAAATCAGCTCAAAAAGCTCGGATCGTCATGCGACTGGTCACGTGAGCGCTTCACGATGGACGAGGGACTCTCCAAGGCTGTCAGAGAGGTCTTTGTAAACCTATACAACAAGGGGCTCATCTACCGCGGATACAGAATAATCAACTGGTGTCCGCATTGCCGTACAGCACTATCCGACGCCGAGGTAGAATACATCGAACAGCAGGGCAGCTTCTGGCATATCCGCTATCCGTTGAAGGGCGGCTCGGGGTATGTGGAAGTCGCCACGACCCGCCCGGAAACAATGCTCGGAGACACTGCAGTTGCCGTTAACCCCAATGATGAAAGGTACACCTCTCTGATCGGCAAAACTCTTATTCTTCCCCTCGTAGGAAGAGAGATCCCCGTGGTCGCCGACGAATATGTTGATATCGGCTTCGGCACCGGCTGCGTTAAGATCACCCCTGCACACGATCCGAACGACTTTGAAGTAGGAAAGCGCCATGATCTTGAAGTAATTAAGGTAATATCCGACAACGGCTCGATAAACGAGCTCGGAGGCAAATACGCCGGAATGGACAGGTACGAGGCGAGGAAGGCTATTGTTGCCGACCTTGAAGCCGAGGGCTATCTTGTGCGCATCGAGCCTCACACCCACAATGTCGGCACCTGCTACCGTTGCAAGACGACAGTCGAGCCTCTGGCCTCCGATCAGTGGTTCGTGAAGATGGCACCGCTGGTAGGACCTGCCCTTGACGCCGTGAAGGAAGGGCGCATAAAGTTTGAACCCGAACGGTTCTCAAAGATCTATATCAACTGGATGGAAAATCTCCACGACTGGTGTATCTCGCGTCAGCTCTGGTGGGGGCACAGGATACCGGCATTCTACTGCGAAGATTGCGGAGAAATGACTGTGGCAAAGACCGATGTGACAGTCTGTCCGAAATGCGGCGGAACTCACATACATCAGGATCCGGATGTGCTTGACACATGGTTTTCCTCGGCACTTTGGCCTTTCTCAACGATGGGATGGCCCGAAAAGACTCCCGAGTTTGAAAAGTACTTCCCCACCAATGTACTTGTCACGGGATACGACATCATATCCTTCTGGGTATCGAGAATGATCTTCTCATCTCTTGAGCATACCGGCAACATTCCCTTCTCCACCGTATTCATTCACGGACTTGTCCGCGATGCAAAGGGCAGAAAAATGTCGAAATCGCTCGGGAACGGCATTGATCCGCTTGAAATCATTGACAAATACGGCGCCGACGCATTGCGATTCGCTCTTGCAACAGGCAACAGCCCCGGAAACGATATGCGTTTCTCTGACGAAAAGATCGAAGCGGCAAGGAACTTCGCAAACAAGCTCTGGAATGCCTCGCGCTTTGTCCGTATGAACCTCACGATCGAGGAAACCGGACTTCCCGAATACGCTTCTCTCGCAAACGAGGATAAATGGATACTTGACCGCTTCAACAGGCTCACGGCGACAGTAAACTCGTCTCTTGAGCATTTCGAGGTCGGAGTCACACTTTCAGCCATTTACGATTTTACTTGGGACGTCTTCTGCGACTGGTATGTAGAGCTTACGAAAGCCCGTCTGAACGCTCCGGGAACAGAGGAAAACCTAACGGCTCAGAGAGTGCTTCTCTATGTGCTGACCGGAATTTTGAAGCTCCTTCATCCCTTTATGCCCTTCATCACCGAGGAGATCTACCTTTCTCTGCCACATGATTGCGAAAGCATAATGATCTCCGACTATCCGAAGGTCACAGAAGAGCTTTACAATACCGAGGTTGCCGACAGCTTCGAGCGCGTAATTACGGCGATAAAAGCAATAAGGACACGCCGAGCCGATATGAATATCGCTCCGTCAAGAAAATCTAAAGTCTATATAGCGACGAAGTACGCCGACAGCTTCGGCGAAAGCACAAAGCCCTTCTTTGTCAGACTTGCCTCGGCAAGCGAGGTCGAGGTCGCCGAGGCCTTTGACGAAAACGAGGTCAACGCCGATAACTCGGTACAGATAATCACCGACTCCGCCGTTATATATCTCCCTCTCGCCGACATTATCGACATCGACAAGGAGAGAAAGCGTCTTAACACCGAACTCGAAAGACTGAAAGCCGACGCCGAGCGACTAAACAAAAAGCTATCGAACGAGAGCTTCGTGTCAAAGGCTCCCGCCGCGGTCGTCGACGGTGAGCGTGCAAAGCTCGCAAAAGCTCTTGAGAGCATCTCCGGTGTCGAGACCGCACTCAAAAAGCTCGGATAAAAAACCGAATATAAAGAAAGACCACCGTTTTTCCGGCGGTCTTTCTGTTTATTTTAAATTTTCAAAAATGCCGTACTCGGTTCTGTCGATCGATAGCGGCGTGACTGTAATGTAACCTTCGCTCACATAGTCGGTATCGAGGTCCGGTGCAAGTCCGGGCTGATAAATTTTTTTGCCGCGGGCAATATATTTTCCTTCGCCGCAAATCTCAAAATCATCAGAGTAGAATGCACCGCCCTGTCTTGTGATCCTTATTCCCTTCGGTTCATCCGGAATGTTCACATTATAAAGTCCGTGGTGTTCAAGCAGCTTTTTTTCATCAAAATAAGCCTTCACTATGTCAAGGACCTCATGCGTGACCGGATCGGAACCGTAATTTGCCGAAAGTGCTATCGCAGGAAATCCGAGAATCGATGCCTCGAATATCGCTCCTACCGTACCCGAATAAAGCATATCGTACCCGACATTATATCCGTTGTTTATGCCCGAAATTATGAGGTCGGGCTTCCTTCCCATGGCGAGCACGGCGATCCTTACGCAGTCGGCGGGTGTTGATGAGACCGAATAAGCCTCTGCTCCTTCGCAATAACCATCCTGCTTTATTACCTCGATCGGGTTATTGAGGTCGATGCCCTGGCTCTTTCCGCTCTGCTCAGTTGCCGGAGCAAATACGCTGACCTCAGCAAAGCGCGATGCCCATTCGGCGACACTTCGAAGCTGTGCAGAAGCTATACCGTCGTCGTTGGTTATCAGTATTTTCAAAGCCATCCTTCGTTTTTCTCCTTGTAATCCTTTATAAGAGCGTCGGCATCACGTATGAGCGCGTCGGCCTCCGCTGTGTCGGCGACGGTCGCACCGCTCGCGCACTCGTGCCCTCCCCCGTGATACTTCTCGGCAAGCCCGTTCACCGTTACAAAGCGCGAACGGAGTCTTACTCTGATTTTCCCGTCGGGAGCGTCGATAAAGGCTATCCAGATTATGCTTCCTTTTATCGAATCAAGGAAGGATACCGCGTTGCACGCCTCCTCAAATGAGAGTGAAAAGCGCTCGACATCTGCGGCAGTCACATGCAGATACGCTACTCCGTGCTCGCTGATCTTCATCTGTCCGTAAACCCACGATTTGAATCTGAAGTAGTCAAAATCCTCGAGATAAAGCCTTGCATAGAGCGTATCGGTATCTATCCCGCAGTCGAGCATAAGAGAAGCTAACCGCAAAGTCTCACCTGTTACGGTATTGAACCTGAACCTTCCCGAATCCGTTACCATCCCGGTATAAAGGCAGGTCGCGGCATAACTGTTTATCTTAAGCTCGTCGCGCAAAGAGGCGTAAAAGCTCACGATCAGCTCGCAGAGCGAAGACCTTTGATCCTCGACCCACGAAATATCGCCGTAAGGCTTTATGTCTATATGGTGATCGATCTTGATTATCTCTTTGGCAAGCAGATATTTTCTGTTGGATATACGGTCGGCCGAGGCAGTATCAAGCACTATCAGAAGCGCATCGCAGTACATCTCATCATCAAGCTGCGCGTCTTCTCCGCCAAGGAAAGAGAGGTAGTCCGAGTAGTCCTCGTTTATCAGATATATCTCTTTTTCGGGGAAGGTCAGGCGAAGGATCTCCTTAAGTCCCTGCGTCGAGCCTATGGCATCTCCGTCGGGTCGCACATGGCGGGAAATAATTATCCTTTTGTATTCCCGGATCCTTCCGAGTATAATTTCGGGGTAATTCACTGTTTTTCCTCCGTCATAGAATCAAGCTCAGAGAGAAGCTCAAAGGCTTCTTCCCTGTTTTTCAGCGTCGCTCCGCTCGCCTTTGCGTGACCGCCGCCGCCGTGTTTTACAGCTATGGGATTTATATTGTATTTTGAAGACCTTATTTCGCAAAGCACCGCACCGTCGATCTCTGTGAAATTTACCCAGATATCGACACCGCGTATATCCGACATAGTTCCTACCATTCCGCGCGAGATCGAAAAGGTATCGGCACCGAGTGCCTTCATCTCGTCTGCCGTGGTGTAGATATATGCAACACCCTTTTCGGTGAACTTTATTTTCAATATGAAGGAGGCGCGCAGCTTAATATTCTCAAAGCTCTCCGAATATAGTTTTGAATAGATATCCGCCGTGCTGAAATCTTCACCCATAAGGTACGCGGCAAGCTCAAATGTCCTCGCATTAGTCGAATCATATCTGAATCTTCCCGAATCGGTCACCATACCGGTGAAAAGCGCACGTGCAGCTGAAGCAGTAAGTCTCAGCCCCGTCTCACGTGCAAGATCGGCTATCATACCGCAACAGCTCTCATAAGCCGTGTCGGTTATCTCGGTTGAGCATATCTTCTCGCAGAAGATATGGTGGTCAATGCGAAGCGTCTCTGAGGCAAGGCTGTATCTTTCGTCACTTATAAGTGACCTTGCCGATGTGTCAAGGACAACGGCAAGCGCACCTTCGTAGGTACTGTCGGGAAGGCTGTCGGGCGTGGAGCCCTCCATAAATGAATATTTTTTAGGGGCATCGCCGACTATGAATACTTTCTTATCAGGGAAGTTAGCTTCTATGAGAAACTTCAGTCCGGTCTGACTTCCTATCGCGTCACCGTCAGGACAAGTATGGCGGTGAATTATTATCCGGTCGTAATCTCTTATAAGCCTCAGTGCTTCTTCAAACATATAACACCTCTGTATCAATCAAAATAACCTATGTAATTCACGGCATATCTGCCATCGGGAAAAAGTTCGCGGTAAATATCGACGAAGTAGTCGTCGGTCATACTCGCAATATAGTCGGTAACAGTAACGTCAACTCCGTCGTTTCCGTATGGCTCACGTCTGTCGCGGCTGACCGAATTGATATAGTCTATATGATGCGAAAAGATCGGTGAGTCATATCGCCCGCGCCTCATATCGTCCGAGAGCTTTTCGTATATATCCTCCATCATGGGCTTTACCGAAAACTCAAAGTGCGCGCTTTCGGTGACTCTGTCATATATTTTGACGTAGTTTTCGCTTCTCGCACGTTTGATAGCATCAAAATATTCCTTATCAAGGCAGATATAAGGCTTCCCGAGGCTGTTTTCGATAATGTTCACCGAAATATTGTTCACTATCTCGGCTTCGGTCAAGCCTATGTAAGAATCGGAAAAAGACACTTCACCGCCAAAACCGACCATGCTCGTGTCATACCTGTCACGTCCTATATAAGATACTATATCGGACAATCTCACGACATAAGCCTCAAGAGTCGAAGGCAAGATCCGCGAAACCAGCGATCGGTCCTCTCCGCATTCTTCAATGATCCGATCGAAAGAATCAAAATCCGCAACTTTCGAGGGATTCATCACCGGATCCGTCAACTTCACATTATGTGCAGCGATACCGGAAAGGACCTGAAGACTCAGATCATAGCAGAATATCTTATCAAGCACCCTTACCGAGTGTATCGCGTGGCTGAAATGCTTCCCTGTCCGATCGTAGCAGATCGAATCAAGGAACTTTTCCCCCGCGTGTGCGAACGGAGGATGACCTATGTCATGACCAAGGGCTATCGCCTCTATGAGGTCGGTGTTTAGTCCGAGTGCGGCACCGATCCTTCTCGCCGTACGCTCAACAAGTCTTACATGAAGGCTCCTGCGCGTTATGTCGTCGTTTCTGATAAGAGAAAAGACCTGCGTTTTATCCGCATATCTGTTGAAATACGGGCACCCGACTATCATATCGGTATCATATGCAAACGGAGAACCGAGGGTAAATCTTTTTTCGCCGCTTCTCCTTATACTATCAGAGCAGGCATGGTCCGAAAAGAACGCAGTCTCTCTGCGACGTTTCAAGCTCTCAGCCGTCTCATCTGTCAGGCTGTCAAACACGGGAATTTTCTCACCTCCGGCACAATATCTTTTTTATTATACCACATAATGACCGAAATAGGAAGAGCCACAGCGCAATTTTAAAAAGAAAAAGGCAACATTATGTTGCCTTTTATGATTTATTCTGATCGCAATGCTACGACCGGATCGCGTTTTGCCGCCATTGATGCCGGTAGAAGTCCCGCAATCACGGTAAGCACGACACTTATGAGTATCAGGATAATAGCTCCGCCGACCGGAAGAAGCGCCATGTTGTAGATTCCCGAAAGCGCACCGATTATAAGGTTCACCGGTATCGTCAGAAGAAGCGTCACACCGATGCCTATCAGTCCCGAAACAAGTCCGACGATAAAGGTCTCTGCGTTGAACACCATTCTTATATCGTGCTTTGACGCACCTATCGAGCGGAGAATGCCTATCTCCTTAGTGCGTTCAAGCACCGAAATGTAGGTTATAACGCCTATCATTATCGACGAAACGACGAGAGACACCGAAACAAAACCTATCAAAACATAAGAGATCGTATCGATTATTGTGCTGACCGACGATATAAAGATCGCTATATAGTCTGTGTATGAGATCTTATCTTCCTCTTTTTCGAGAGAATCGTTGTACTCTCCGATGATCGCGGAGAGCTTTTCCTTGCTGCTGAAGTCGGTCGGATATATATTTATCGCCTTCGGAGATTCGTAATCTATCGCTGACAGGGTATCAAGCACTGCTTCCTGCGTAAGAGACGACAGGCAATACTTTCTGTAATGTGCGGGCAGCTTATCTTCATTGGCTTCTTCGTTAACATACACATCAAGCCTTGCCGCCTCTTCTTCATCGGAAAGGGTATTGTCCGCGAGAAGCTCGTCGCCGAAAAGCTCCTTAAGTATAGGAAGCATCAACGCCGCCTTCTCATCGTCCGAAAGGTTCGGATCGCTCAGCTTTGCAAAAGTCTCGTAATGCTTCGTGATAAAGTCCGGAGTCATATTCTCGGTAGCTCTCTTACTGAGATCCTCAAGCTCTTCCTTGCTCATGTTTTTGAGCCTGCTTATGATTATGGCATCCTTCTCTTCATCGGTGAGCGAGGTGCTTCCGATCGAACGCATGATCTCCGCCTTCTGCGCGACGTCAAGCGTCTTTACGTATTCACGGAAGCCCTTCACCATATCTTCGTCACTGCCCTTATAAGTTGAAGCGAAAGGCTTTCCTGTTATTACATCGCGATCGGGGCTGTTCTTCTGCTCCTTCACTATCTCACTTCTCGAAGTTTCGTCTATCACATACTTTGTGAGTGCGGGAGTGTATGCTATCGAACCGTTTATAGAACCGGCAACGGCATCTGATGACGGGCGGATTATTCCGACGACCTTTATTTCAGCTCCGTTTGATGCCGTGTCACCAACGTAAAGAGTGTCGTTTCTTCTGTCTTCCCATTTTCCCTCGGAGTTCTTCTTATAATAGTCGCTCTCAAGTACAAGGCGGAAGCTCCATCCGGTATCGTCAGAAGTATCCGCGGTTCCCTTATCATCGAAAACGATCTCGTCAAAACCGTAATCGACATTTGCCGCATCGTAGGGCTCGCCTTCCGAGATTGCCTTAAGCTGTTTAATAAGGTCCTGCTGGTCGAGCAGTCCGAGGGTATATAGCGCAACGACATTTATATTATTGTTTTTACCGACAACGAGAACTACCTCGTCGTATGCCGACGGCCATTTGCCGGCGATTACGTCGTACTGCTTGTGAAGCAGTTCTTCGTTATCGATCATTTCGTCGAACACATCCCACGACGACGAGCTCATAAACATCGAAAGCCCGCTGTACGAATCCTCTATAACATCGGCTATCGAACTCGGATTTACTCTGACATTCCCGTAAGGACTTCTGATATTGTAAAGATTAAGCGCAACATTATACTGGTACTGTATCGCACTCGTAAGGGGCTTTATAGTATCCATACGCTCGTTCATATATTTATAGAATGACTTTAAGTCATTTGACTTGACCTGTGATTGTAGCGCGGCATAGAGACTTCCCGCAGTATCGACAGAATGGATCCTGTCGCTGTCGGCGCCGCCGGTTTCACCGTCATCTGTGTCTTTTCCGGTCATTGAGGAGAGCATACCGGACATATCGACAGATTTTGCCTGAAGCGAAATGGGGTAGGTAGAAAGAGTATCGGCCTCCACACGGTTTATATACGTCTGAAAACCGTTCGACATGGCAAGGATCAGAGCTATTCCTATAATTCCGATGCTGCCGGCGAATGAGGTAAGGAAGGTCCTCGCCTTCTTTGTCAGAAGATTGTTGAAGGAAAGAGAAAGCGCGGTCGCAAAGGACATTGAGGTGCCCTTCTTTTTATCCTTCTTTTTGCCCTTCTTGGTTTCTTTCTTCTCAGCACGGGTATCGGCGGCAAGCTCCTCTTCGCCGACCGGCGCGGTATCGCTTACTATATGCCCGTCAAGGAGGCGGACGATCCTTGTAGCATAATGCTCGGCGAGCTCCGGGTTGTGGGTTACCATTATAACAAGCCTGTTGTCGGCGACCTTGCGCAAAATATCCATTATCTGAATGCTTGTCTCGGTATCAAGAGCCCCGGTAGGCTCATCGGCAAGCAATATATCGGGGTTGTTGACGAGCGCACGCGCTATCGCCACCCTCTGCATCTGTCCGCCCGACATCTGACCGGGCTTCTTGTGAAGCTGATCTCCGAGCCCGACCGCGGCAAGAGCCTCCACCGCGCGTTTGCGCCGCTCAGCCTTACCGACACCCGAGAGAGTAAGCGCAAGCTCTACATTTGCAAGCACGCTCTGGTGCGGAATAAGGTTGTAGGACTGAAACACGAAACCTATCGAATGGTTTCGGTAAGAATCCCAGTCGGCGTCACGGTATTCCTTCGTCGACCTTCCGTTTATGATAAGGTCGCCCGAGGTGTATCGGTCAAGTCCGCCGATAATGTTAAGAAGCGTTGTCTTACCGCAACCCGAAGGCCCGAGAATAGCCACAAATTCGCTGTTACGGAAACCGACACTGATACCTTTGAGAGCCTCAACGGTCGATCCTGCCGTCTCATATTTTTTTACTATATCGTTCAGGTAAAGCAATCCATACTCCTTTTTTGCGGGAATCAGACTTCCGCATTTTTTATTCTTTTTTTGATCTTGCGAAGGTCACGAAGCATTCTGAATGCGTCCCGAAACACTCTGACCTTTGATTCGCGGTGATTTATTATCTTTACCGGCATTTCGGTAAAACGGTATCCGAGCTTCTGCGCCCAGAGGATGACCTCAAAGTCGAACGCAAATCCGTCTGTCTCACAACGGCTGAAAATGTCCTTCGCCGCCTTTGCCGAGAAAGCCTTGCAACCCGTCTGCGAGTCGGAGAGCTTAAGCCCGCCGGCAATACAGAGTATCTTTATATAGGTCTTTGACGCGAGCTTTCTGATAAACGTATAGCCCTCATAGCCGTCGGGATGAATGTTCCGCGAGCCTATCACGACGTCGGTCGGTCCTTTTGCAAATATATCGGCGACCTCAAATATAACGTCCGTACCGTAGGCAAGGTCTGCGTCGGTGAACATCACGACGTCTCCCGTCGCGGCAAGTATCCCGGTGCGGACGGCGCAGCCCTTTCCGCGGTTCTGCTCATATCCGACGACACGGACATTCGGCAGTCCGAGCGAGCGAACGAGCTCTGCGCTGCCGTCGCGGCTTCCGTCATCCGAGAAGATTATCTCATAGTCGTCAAAGTTTGCCTGCATATAATCGCTGAGAGTCCTCGCGGTCGCCTCTATAATCGAGGTCTCGTTATACATAGGAATACAAAGTGAGAATTTCATATTCAGTGCCTTTCAGTCTTTCCTGTAAACATAAATTTCAAAGTCTGCCGTCACACCGAGTCTGTCAAGTGATGCAAGCCTGCCCGCATCCGAAAACGAAGTACGGTAATAATACGGCGTCATTGCAAAAAGTGCGCGTATATCTTCCCGATCCTCAAGAGTAAAGCTGTATTTAAGCTCTTCCCTTCCTATAAGACTAAGGTCAGTCGGAAGATCGGCGCGCTCCGTATTCTCGGTCGGTTCGTCGTAGATGGCAGCCTTCAGCTCGTAGAGGTGTTTCGCACCCGCACCCGCAAGGATCATAATACCTCCATGTCTCAGCACGCGTGAGAACTCGTCCTCAAAGCATGGTGCGAAGATATTAACAAGTCCGCCGAAGCTGCAGTCACGCACAGGCATCGCGTTTATACCCGCGACCGAAAAGAAGGAATCCGGCAGCTTTCTCTTTGCCGCCGCCGCGACAGCAGGACGTGAAAGGTCAAAGCCGAAAACGCTGTGCCCTCCCGATGCTATCGCCGAAGAATAGTATCCCTCGCCGCATCCGGCATCGCAGACAGAGACGCCGGGGGCAAGCTCGCCGAGCAGTTCCTTTATCCGGCGCGCCAACGGCTCATAGAATCCGAGCGAAAGAAAGTGCCTGCGTGCCGCGACGGCTTCCTTTGAATCTCCGCCGTGCGAGCCGCTGAAATTCACGAATCCGCCCGAGGCTATATCCCAGCAGTGATGCCGTACCCCGGCGCAAACAATGCTTTTTCCGCTTTCGTTCAGAGAAAAAGCCGCGCCGCATATCGGACATTCAAGTGTCTCAAAAATCTTATCGGTCATTTTTTCGTCCTGTACACTCATTATAGTAAAATTATTATAGCTTAACTGTGTGATGATTTCAAGTAATTATCACGAAGTTTTCAGAAATAATTGACACGGACGGCGATTAAGGCTATAATTGTCAGAGAAATCTGTGCTTTTAGGGAGGAAAACATAATGACAGCAACTCTTGTATTCGTCGATGTTAAGCCCGATTGCATCGAGGCATTCCGAGCGGCGAGTTTAAAAAACCATGAATGCTCAAGAAAAGAGCCGAAGAATGTCCGATTTGACGTGCTTCAGGACGACATCGATCCGACACAGTTCGTACTCTTTGAGGTCTACGCCGACGAGGAAGGAGCGAAGGCTCATAAAGAGACCGCGCACTATAAGGCTTGGCGTGACGAGGTAGCGGCATATATGAATTCACCCCGCCGCGCGATAAAGACCACTCCGACGGCTTTTGACTGAGGACATGCAAAAGCGTTTTCCCCTCCGCATATACTTTCCGTGACACCGATTCTGTCGGTGAAGAAAGTACGGCGGGGGGTGATTTTTTGCTTGCTTATATTTTATCGTTTTTTTCAAGGCTATCGCACCTGATACTCGGCATCGGGACGCCGATGAGCTTCCCTCCGCCGCTCTCAAAGGAGCGGGAAGCCGAATGTTTTCGCAAAAAGGCTCTCGGAGACGAGGATGCGCGTCAGGAGCTGATCCTTCATAACCTTCGTCTCGTTTCGCACATAGTGAGAAAATACTACTCAAGCGCAAAAAATCAAGAGGACCTTATTTCGATAGGCTCGATAGGTCTTACAAAGGCTGTCGACAGCTACAAAACGACAGCCGGTGTCAGATTTGCGACCTACGCGGCGAAGTGCATACAGAACGAGATACTTATGTTCCTTCGCTCGCAGAAAAAGCTCTCAAACGAGGTCTCAATCAACGAAACCATAGATGTCGACCGCGACGGAAACCCGCTGACATACATAGATGTTATAGCCGCCGAGGATACTGCTGACGAGGATATAGACAGGATAACCCTATCCCGTCGGGCGTTAAGGCTCGTTTACACAGTTCTTTCCGAGCGCGAAAGAAGGATAATCGAGCTCAGATACGGACTGAACGGTAAAAAACCGCTCACTCAGCGAGAGGTCGCCGCTATGCTGAACATATCGCGTTCATATGTCAGCCGAATCGAAAAAAGCGCGCTCGAAACACTCGCGGAGAAAATGAAAAAATAAACGACTGCCTCAAATGCAAAACAAGCATCTGAGGCAGCCGTTTTTTATTACTGATCCGACGAATCGAGCTTCAGTACCGCCATGAAAGCCTCGGGCGAGATCTGAACGCTGCCGAGCTGGCGCATCTTCTTCTTTCCCTCTTTCTGCTTTTCAAGAAGCTTCTTCTTTCTCGTTATATCGCCGCCGTAGCACTTCGCGAGGACGTCTTTGCGCATTGCCTTGACCGTTTCGCGGGCGATGATCCTTCCTCCGACAGCGGCCTGTATCGGTATCTCAAAGAGCTGACGCGGAATGTTATCTTTAAGACGCTCGGCGATCCTTCTGGCACGGGCGTATGCCTTCTCCTCGTGAACTATAAAGGAAAGTGCATCTACCTGCTCCCCGTTGAGCAGAAAGTCGAGCTTCTGCAGCTTTGACGGGCGGTATTCCTTTATCTCATAATCGAGCGACGCGTATCCGCGCGAACGGCTCTTGAGTGTGTCGAAAAAGTCGTAAATTATCTCGTTAAGCGGAAGCTCGTAGTGAAGGTCTACCCTCGTCTTATCAAGGTACTTCATGTCAACGAAAGTTCCGCGGCGATCCTGACAGATATCCATGAGTCCGCCTACATAGTCCACCGGCGTAATGATATGAGCATCTACTATCGGCTCGGCTGCGTACTCCATTTCATCGGGCGACGGGAAATTCGACGGGTTGTCGATCTTGCGGATCTCTCCGTTTCTCATCTTGACATCGTAAATTACGCTCGGCGCCGTCGTGATAAGATCAAGGTTGAACTCACGCTCGAGCCTCTCTTCGATTATTTCCATATGGAGAAGTCCGAGGAAGCCGCATCTGAATCCGAAACCGAGAGCTATTGAGGTCTCGGGCTCGAAAACAAGTGCCGCATCGTTTAAAAGCAACTTCTCGAGCGCATCGCGTAGATCCCCGTACCTTGCTCCGTCGGCGGGATATATACCGGCGTAGACCATGGGCTTTGCCTGCTTGAAGCCGGGAAGCGCATTATCCGCTTTGCGGTTGGCAAGAGTCACAGTATCGCCTACGCGTGTGTCTCCGACGCTCTTGATACTTGCCGTGATATATCCGACCTCTCCGGCATATATGCGGTCAGACTTTGACAGTCCGAAGGGCTCCATATATCCGACATCGACAACATCGTAGGTCTGCCCGTTGCTCATCATCATTATCTTGTCGCCGGGTGCAACGCTTCCGTCTATAAGTCTGACATAAACCACAACACCAAGGTAGCTGTCGTAATAGGAGTCGAATATGAGTGCTTTCAGCGGAGCTTCTTCATCTCCTCCCGGTGCCGGAACATTCTTTGCAATGTCCTCGAGGACATCGTGAATATTAAGCCCCTGCTTTGCCGAAATCGCCGGGCAACCTTCCGCGGGAATGCCGATAACGTCCTCGATTTCGTTTCTCACTCCCTCGATGTCCGCCGAGGGAAGGTCTATCTTGTTTATTACCGGAAGTATCTCAAGCCCCGCGTCGGCGGCAAGATATGCGTTTGCAAGTGTCTGCGCCTCGATCCCCTGCGTCGCATCGACGACAAGGATCGCGCCCTCACAGGCGTTCAGCGACCGTGAGACCTCGTAGTTGAAGTCAACATGTCCCGGCGTATCTATGAGGTTAAAGATATAATCCTCGCCCGTCGGAGCAACATATTTGAGTCTTACGGCTCGCGCCTTGATAGTGATCCCCCTCTCGCGCTCAAGGTCCATGTTGTCAAGGAGCTGCTCCTCCATGTCGCGCTTTGCCACGGTGTCGGTCGCCTCAAGCAATCTGTCGGCAAGTGTCGACTTTCCGTGGTCTATATGTGCGATTATCGAAAAATTTCTGATCTTCTTCTGTCTTTCGTTAGGCATACTGCCCTCCATCATTTAAACTGCCTATATTATATAATATTATCGTTAATTGCACAAGAATTTTTTCGGAAAAAGTGAGATTTCTTCTTGAAAAAAGTGACACTTTGCTTTATAATATGGGAGAAATGAGCCTCGGAGCGGAAAATTTCCGAAACTTACGGCTTTACGGAGGTTATTATGTCTGAAAACAAGAAAAAAGTTGCGGTCATCGGTTACGGCGGCATGGGCGGTTGGCACACGCGCCACTTTTCCGACAGCGATTGCGTTGAACTTGCCGGAATATGGGATATAAATGAATCAAGGTGCGAGCTTGCCGAATCGAGGGGGATTCACGCCTACTCGTCGCTTGAGGAGCTTCTCGGCGACGCGAGCGTCGAGCTTGTCACGATAGCAACACCGAACGATTACCACAAGCCCCTCGCCATTGAGGCTATGAAGGCAGGCAAAAATGTCATTTCGGAAAAGCCGGTAACGCTTAATTCTTCCGACCTTGAAGAAATGATCGCCGCATCGAAAAAATACGGAAAGCTTTTTACTACTCATCAAAACCGCCGTTGGGACGCAGATTACATCATTATGCGCTACCTTTACAAGAAGGGTGAGCTCGGTCAGGTCTTCACGGTAGAATCGAGAGTTCAGGGCTCGCGAGGGATCCCCGGCGACTGGAGAGGACAAAAGGCCCACGGCGGCGGAATGATCCTTGACTGGGGTGTTCATCTCATCGACCAGATGGTCGGTATCATATATGACAGGAAGATCACCGGCGTTTACTGCCGTTGCGATCACATAACGAATGCCGAGGTCGATGACGGCTTCAGGCTCGACCTATACTTTGAACGCGGAGTTACGGCAAGGATCGAGGTCGGAACGAACCACTTCGTAAGTCTTGCGAGATACTACATGGTCGGCACATCGGGTGCAGCTGTCATTCAGGACTGGCACTCCCCCTGCCGCGAGGTCCTATGCACAGAGTGGAACGAAGAAAATGTCGTTCCAGTAGTCACAGCAGCCGGACTTACAAAGACCATGGCGCCGAGAGACGCGAAGACTACCGAAGAAAGGATCATAGAACGTCCCGTCACGGATGTCCACGATTTCTACCGCAATGTCTGCCGCGCCATCGACGGCAAAGAAAATCAGCTCATAACTCACGATCAGTTAAGACGTTCTATGAAGATAATGGAGGCGGCATTTGAGTCCGACAGACTCGGTGCTCCCGTAAAATTCGAAGATATTGATGCTCCGCGTGTAAACTGAAACGAAAAACCGCCGCTCTGCGGCGGTTTTTCGTTCTTCCTTGCGATTGACATAAAAGCTACGATATGATATAATAATATAATACAATAGAAAGGAGGCGGAGTTTACGGTCATAATTAAATCGGTGGACAAGGCTTCGGCTGCCGAAAAAGCCGGAATAGCAGCCGGAGATGTTCTTGTAACGATCAACGGTAATGAGATAAATGATGTCCTCGACTACCGCTTCTGGCTTGCCGACAGAGATGTGATACTCGGACTTACACGCGGTGGTATTCCCTTCACTGCAAGGATCAGGGGTGACGGTTTTGACGATATCGGGCTTGAATTCGACACACCTCTGATGGATAAGAAACGTTGCTGTGCAAATAAGTGCATCTTCTGCTTCATAGATCAGAATCCTCCCGGAATGAGAGAAACGATTTATTTCAAGGACGACGACTCGCGCCTTTCTTTCCTTCACGGTAACTATATAACACTCACGAACATCTTCGATAAGGACGTTGAGCGAATAATCAGAATGCACATCTCGCCGGTACGCGTCTCGGTCCATACGACCGATCCCGAGCTTCGGTACGAAATGATGAAAAACAAACGCGCCGGCAAGGTACTCTCATACCTTGACCGCTTCGCCGAGGCAGGGCTTGAGCTTAACTGCCAGATAGTCCTCTGCCGTGGTATAAACGACGGTCCCGCACTTGACCGAACGATGCGCGATCTGCTTAAATACACGCCTCAGCTCACGGGCGTTTCGATAGTCCCTGCCGGGCTTACAAGTCACCGAGAAGGACTTTATCCTCTCACGGGATTTTCCGCCGAGGAAGCCGCCAAGGTTATCGGTCAGGTCAATTCTCTCGGTGAAAAATGCAAGCAGAAGCTCGGATCGAGGATGTTCTTCTGCTCTGATGAGGGCTATCTGCTCGCCGGGCTCCCTATCCCAGACGAAGACTACGACGAGGCCTACGCTCAGATAGAGAACGGCGTCGGGATGCTTCGCTCCTTTGAATCCGATTTCAGAGCCGAGCTTGCCTTCCTCGAGCCGGGCGAAATAAAGCTCCCGAGAAAGGTATCGGTTGCAACAGGTGCGGCGGCATACGGAATGATCTCAAGACTCTGCAGAGAGCTTGACATTCCGGGACTCGAAATAAATGTCTACAAGATAATAAATTACTTTTACGGTGAAACCGTCACGGTTTCGGGACTGCTCACGGGACAGGACATCGCCGCTCAGCTTGAGGGCAAGGATCTCGGCGATGAGCTCCTTATACCTGCGAACGCTCTGAGAGCGGAAGACGAGGTCTTCCTTGACGATATGAGCATAAAAGAGCTTGAAACGCGCCTCGGCGTCAAAATAACGCCGTCGGGTGAGGACGGCGGAAACTTCCTTCTGAACCTCACCGGACAACTCTGAGAAAGGAATAATGAAATGTCAAAACCCATAGTTGCCATAGTCGGTCGTCCGAACGTCGGCAAAAGTACGCTTTTCAATAAAATGATCGGCGAACGCCGCTCGATAGTCGAGGATACTCCGGGTGTGACCCGCGACCGTATCTACGGCGAGGCAGAATGGTGCGGTCACAGCTTTATTGTGATCGACACGGGAGGTATCGAGCCGAAGACCGACGATATTATTCTATCGCAGATGAAGCTTCAAGCCGAGATCGCCATAGAAACAGCAGACGTTATAGTTTTTATGACCGATGTCAGAGCGGGGCTTGTCGCCGATGACCGCGATATCGCCGTAATGCTCAAAAAATCGGGAAAGCCTCTTGTTCTCTGTGTAAACAAATGCGACCGGGTCGGCGGTGCCCCATTTGAATTCTACGAATTTTTCGAGCTCGGCTTTGATCGCGATCCGATAGCCGTATCCTCGCTTCACGGAAGCGGTACCGGAGATCTTCTTGACGAGATCGTTGCCCTTCTTCCCGAAGAAAAAGAAGACAATAATGACGACACAGGCATAAAGGTCGCCGTCATCGGAAAGCCGAACGCCGGAAAGTCCTCAATAATCAACCGTATGCTCGGCGAAAACCGCTTGATCGTATCGGATATTGCCGGAACGACTCGCGACGCGATAGATACCTTCCTCGTAAATCAGTACGGTAGCTACACCTTTATCGACACCGCGGGTATCCGACGTCAGTCAAAGGTCAAGGACGTTATCGAAAAATACAGCGTTCTGCGCGCACATACGGCAGTAGAACGCGCCGATGTCTGCCTTATCATGATCGATGCCTCGACCGGGATCACCGAACAGGACGAGAAGATCGCGGGTATCGCGCACGAGGCGGGCAAGCCCTCCATCATCGTCGTCAACAAGTGGGACACGATCGAGAAGGACAACTCTACCGTTAAAGAGTTTACCGATAAGATACGAACAGCGCTCGCCTATATGCCTTACGCCCCGATAATTTTCGTCTCGGCAAAGACAGGCCAGAGGGTAACAAACCTCTTCGAGCATATAAACTACGTCTACGGTCAGTCGGTGCTGCGCATCACGACCGGAATGCTCAACGATATGCTGAACGAGGCTACGACACGCACACAGCCTCCCACAGACAAGGGCAAAAGGCTGAAGATCTACTATATGACTCAAACGTCGGTAGCTCCTCCTACCTTCGTTATCTTTTGCAACAATGCCGAACTTTTCCACTTCTCTTATCAGCGATATATAGAAAACTGTCTGCGGAAGACATTCGGCTTCAACGGAACTCCGATAAAGCTCATAATCCGCATGAAAGGTGACGACGGAGTATAATAATTCTTAAAAGGCAGGAATATATAAGTGTTTATTGATATAGTCAAAATATCCGTCAAGGCGGGCGACGGCGGCAACGGTGCCGTATCGTTCAGACGTGAAAAATACGTCAGCCACGGCGGTCCCGACGGGGGCGACGGCGGCAGAGGAGGCAACATAGTCTTCTCGGTCGATCAGGGCAGTAATACCCTTCTCGCCTTCCGCTACAAAAGAAAATTCGTCGCCGCAAACGGGCTGCCCGGCGGCGGTGCAAAGTTCCACGGTGCAAACGGTCAGGACCTCATAATAAAAGTCCCCGCAGGAACACTGATAAAAGACGCCGAAACGGGAAAAATAATCAAGGATATGTCTGACGATCAGCCATTCATATGCTGCCACGGCGGACGAGGAGGCTGGGGCAACCGCCACTTCGCCACACCGACAAGACAGGTACCTATGTTCGCAAAGCAGGGTGCCGCGGGCGAGGCAAAGGAGCTTCAGCTTGAGCTGAAGATGTTAGCCGATGTCGGGCTTATAGGCTTCCCGAACGTCGGAAAATCCTCAATACTGTCGCGCATATCCTCTGCCCGTCCGAAGATAGCCGACTATCATTTCACGACCCTCTCGCCGAACCTCGGTGTGGTGAAAACGGGCGAGGAATCGGGATTTGTCACAGCCGACATTCCCGGACTTATTGAGGGTGCAGCCGACGGCGCGGGGCTCGGTCATGCCTTCCTGCGCCATATCGACCGTTGCCGCCTTCTTCTTCACGTCGTGGACGTGTCGGGCATAGAAGGACGGGATCCGATCGATGACATCGTAAAGATCAATACCGAACTGAAAAAATACAGCGAGGAGCTTTCCTCCCGACCTCAGATAATCGTAGCGAACAAGACCGACATTCTTTCTCCCGATGCAGACCTCTCTGCTTTTGAGAACTTCATCGACGAAAACGGATGGGAGCTTATCTATGTTTCGGCTGCGACCGGAGATGGACTTGAAAGACTCGTTCACCTTGTCTCGGAACGTCTTAAGCTCCTCCCGCCAATTACTGTATACGAAAGCGAATATTCGCCCGAGGACGAATACGCCCGCTCGGATGAAGGCAGAATAACGACCGTACGACGCGAAAATGATACCTTCTATGTAGAGGGCGAATGGCTCGTAAACCTTATGGGTCAGGTCAACCTTGACGATTATGAATCACTTGCATTTTTCCAGCGAGTCATTCAGAAGGCGGGAGTTATTGACCTTCTCGAGAAAAAAGGCTGTATCGACGGCTGTACCGTTAACATTTACGATTTCGAATTTGATTTTGTAAAATAAGGAGAAGCAAGTATGAATATCTGGCACGATATCTCGCCCGAACGTATCACCCCGGAGGACTTTGAGACTCTTATTGAGATCCCTAAGGGAAGCAACTGCAAATACGAGCTTGACAAAGACACGGGAATTCTTAAGCTTGACAGGATCCTTTACACCTCGACTCATTATCCCCAGAATTACGGCTTCATACCCCACACCTATGCAGATGACGGAGATCCGCTCGATGTTCTCGTTATCTGCTCGGTTCCCATCCACCCGATGACACTTATAAGAGTATATCCGATCGGCAATATGCGAATGATAGACGGCGGCAAGCTCGACGACAAGATCATCGCTATCCCCTTCTCCGACCCGAATTACAATTCCATAAAAGAACTCAACGAGTTGCCCTCTCACGTTTTTGACGAAATATTGCACTTTTTCGCTGTATATAAACAGCTTGAAAACAAGGAGACCGATGTGCAGGCTCTGTCAGACCGCCAATATGCAATCAAAACGATACAGAACGCGATAGACTGTTATAATGAAAAATTCGGAAAAACAAAAGAAAAGGCTTCGGCACTCTGAAAAAGAGTGCCGAAACGTCCTTACTCGGAAAACATAATACATATATGCCGCCGTCGGTGCATAGAATTTATCGAAAGTCAAATAAGGAGATAAAATACTATGAACAAACCGAACGGCGGCATTGCCGCATCTGACGAGATCATATTTGCGCCTCCAGCAGACGGTGTGGGGGCTACCGTGTACGATTCAGATATCAATTCGGAAATATCGGACGATTTCACTCTTCCGGATTATCTTCCGGAGATCCGACGCCTTCTCAGAGTGATGCCGACCTTCCCGTCTCCATCCGAATACATAGGCGGGTCGGACGCAGAATTTGCCGGAAAGATAAACTGGCGCGTTCTCTACGTCGGAAACGACGGCAAACCCGCAACCGCAAATCTTTCGTCAGCTTATGAGGTCAAGGCGCAGGCTGACCTATCCGATAATATAGCCCACGGATCCGGGCTTCACGCCGAGCACTCGGTCGTCGCCGAAAATGTATCCGGAAAGGTCACGGCACCGAGAAAACTCGGCATACGTTGCCGCCTCCGCCATCATGTGAAGATTTACGGAGAGAGAAACACAGACACCGAAATCACAGGATGCACCTCAGATGAAAGTGTTAAAAAGCTTGAAAAGACCTTCCTGACTCTCATTACCGAGAAGGGGAAAAACAACTCGGTCGCGGTTGAAACTGCTTTCCCCATTGAAGACGGCTCGAATGTAATAGGCGTAAGAGCCTCAGCCGCCGTTGACTCTTGCTTCCCTTCTGACAGCGGAGCAGTATGCCGCGGAAACGTCATATTCACTCTTCTTTGCACAGACAGTGAAAACAGAGTTATTACTTCGGAAAACACGGTAGCCTTTGAAGCCCCGGTTGAGCTCGACCTTGACGGCGACGGCTGGTGCCTTTCAGGTTACGCATGTGTAGATGAGGTCTCAAGCGACGAAGCGGAAGGCTCTCTTCTCTGCCGTGCAGATATTACTGCGATATGCAAAGCTCAAAAAAACGCTCCCGCGAGACTGACCTGCGACATATATTCGACCGAGCAAGTCGCATATCCGACTTTCGGAACATTCGATATACCATATTTTATCCTATGCACTAATACTTCATTCGGTCATGACGGCTCGGCAGTATTTGACGGGCTTCCGGAAGGAGCCGAAATCCTTGACTGTGTATGCGATGCACAGCCGACCGGAATGAGGTTTGAAAACGGGAAATACCTGCTTGATATCAGATGCCGCTACAATATCCTCTTCGGTGCCGGTGACGAGTATACATGCAAAGAGACCGAGCAGAACTTCTCTGCCGAAGTTGGTTCGGGAAGCGATACTCATAACGAATATGCCGCACACCTTTCGGTAATGAGTTGCCGCGCTAAGACAGAAGGTGAAAATATCGCCCTTTCTGCTGATATAGAAGCCGCGGTCAGCATTTTCGGCGAAGCGGAGCAGAAGGTCGTAACGAGCGTGAAGCTCGGCGAGAAGACCCCCGCACGAAGAGCCGCATGGACGGTCGCATACGCTGCTCCCGGAGAAACGCTGTGGGATATAGCAAAACGGTATTCGGCAGATCCCGCAGATCTTGCCGCGGCGAACGGACTGAAATATTCCTCTCCCGACGCTCCCGATTCGCTTGAAGGCACCGATTTTCTTATAGTTTAAATAATCACCGCCGCGCTCGGCATGCACTTCGTTTACAAATATTCCGTTCCCGTATGCGGAGGAATATTACGTAACGGCGTCATTTGTAATTCAAATGACCGCTGATTGTGCACGTCGCTGCGCGGCGATGATTATTTCATAAAGTCGTGTTTCTTTTTGATTATGGTGAGTCTAAATTATAGCGACCGAAATAAGGCAATAATCGGTGCGTAGTGACAAGCATTCTGGCTCACGAACCGAAAACGCCCTGAATCGCTATTACCCTTCGACCGGCTCAAATATCTTCTTTGCGTCTCTCAGATGATAATTCAAAACACCTTCTATCTCAACAGAATTGAATTCCTCCTCCGTGCCTTTATAGAAAACGAGAAGGAGCGAAAAGCAGTTTTCAAAGGCGTTTACTCCTATCTTCTTAACCGATGCCGGAAGTGTAACGACTTTGAGCCTCTGACATTCGTTGAATGCTGACTCTCCGATCTCGGTAACCGATCCGCCAATATGGATATCGTTAAGATATATACATAAATTGAATGCCCCGTTGCCTATCTTAAGCAGACTGTCGGGAAGATTAACACGCACGAGTGCCTCACAGTTCTCAAAAGCGCCGTTGCCTATGCTTATGACGTTTTCTCCGAGCTTTACCTCACGAAGATTAGGGCAGAACGAAAAAGCGCTGTCACCAACCGTCAGGACGTTATTCCCCATATCTACGAAAACTATATTTTCATTCATACTGAAAGCATACGAAATATGCCGTACATTTTCGGGAACCGTGACCTTGTGAGCACTGCCCTGATATTTAAGAAGTATACCGTTACCCACTATTACAAAATCCTCAGTACGCGAGGAAAGCCAAGGGGTACGCTCAAATGCGGCAGCTCCTATATGCCATAGCGAGTTATCAAAATCAATGTCAGTGAGTGAACTGCAAGCATAAAATGCATAGCTCTCTATCATCTCAAGGCTCTTATTGAGGCTAACCTTCGTAACGGCAGTATTTTGGGCAAAAGCACTGTCGCCTATAGCTACAACGGTATGTCCGTCTATTGAATCGGGAATTGTGACTTCTCGTTCCGATCCGGTATAGGCTATGATTATCGCGCAACCGTCATCATACAGTCCGTATTCATAGCTTGCAGACATCTTGAGCGGTTCATCTGTGCGTGAACGTGACGGAAGACTAAAGCTTTCTTTTTCCGCGCATCCCGTGATTGAGATCACACACGACGCCGTCATCAGCAAAGCAAGTAAACAAACGATTATATTTTTCATACATGTAATCCCTTCTCGGCTACCGCGTGTCACGGCTTCTGACCAAAGCTGACCGATGCTGCTTCTATCACATCGTTTCCCGCACCTATCGATACGCGTATCCATTCATTGCGATTGCCCTGATAACTTATTCCGATATCAGACGGGCACCCCCTGAAAGCTCCCTTGCCGATCTCCTTCAGCGACAAAGGGAAGTATACTCTCGTAAGTCCCGAGCAGCCGGCAAAGGCGTTGTCGCATACCCTTGCAACCTTGTCTTTAATAATGACATTGGAGAGCGCCTTGCATCCCGAGAATGCGTACTCACCGATCTTCTCGACAGAACCTCCTACAGTGACGCTCTTAAGTGTAGAGGAACCGCAGAATGCATCAGAAACAATTCGCACATTTCCGGGTATCACCACATTTTCCGATTTACCGTTGTATTTCAAAAGGATTCCGTTTCCAACGATCACGAATTCATCTGTCTGTGCTGCTATCCATTCGGTCTCGTCAAACGCGGACCGACCGATGTCGCCTACCTTTGTGCTGATCTTTACATCGGAAAGAAACGAGCATCCCCTAAATGCGTTTCGACCTATTTTCTTGACACCTCCGCCTATATCGACAGAGGCAAGAGAAATGCACTTTTCAAACATTCCGTCCGGGATCACCGCCAGCCCGCCTAAATCGACCGTATGAAGCGATTCGCAATACGCGAAGGCATTTTCACCGACTTCCGTGACATTTCCTGATAAGTTGACGGAGGTAAGCGCGTTGCAACCGTAAAACGACTGAACGCCTATGGTCTTCACTCTATCGAAAAAGCTCACATTGGAAAGTGCACTGCACATAAAGAATGCCGAACTGCCAACATCCGAAACAGATGAAAGACCGTTGATCTCCGAAAGTGCTGCACATGACGAGAAGGCAGAATCTCCTATCTTGCGAACCGAATCGCCTCCGTCGACTCTCAAAAGAAGTGTACACCCCGAAAAAGCGAGATTACCTATTTCAGAAACATTCTTTCCGAGTTTCAGGTACATAATTCCTTCTTCGCCGGCAAACGCCGAGGACTCAATTGCAGTAACGGGCTTACCGTCGATTTCGTCCGGGATATAAAGCATAAGCCCCGGATTTGTCCAACCCGTTATATGAGCTTCCCCGTTCTCATAAAGATCGTAAACGAATCCATCGCTTGAAATGTTTCCCGATGAGATTTTCGCATACTTCGTATCATCCTCAAGTATTCCGCATGAGAATATCAATGATAATACGATAAAAAATATCGCAAGAACCGCGGATCGTATGATTTTTTTCATATAAATCTCCGATTTTCAACAGTTTATAACCAATTTGATTTTACCATACCTATCTGAAAAAGTCAAGTTTCTTGATATAACCATTAAGATAAAAAACATAAAAAGAAGGTACACACTAAGTGTACCTTCTCTTTTCCGTGTCCATTGAAAACCGAACAAAGCAAATGAAGAATACGAAACTCAAGTAAACAAAGCTTTCACAGCGGATCGCCCTCATCCGT
>CALYSG010000002.1 GCA_945485605.1 uncultured Clostridia bacterium | reverse complement strand
CGGTATGATCGGTAAGACGCTTCCGGTACTCTTTGAGGCGCGGAACGGCGAACTTTTCACGGGACATACGGCATCGTTTGTTGAAGTCGGGGTAAAATGCTCCGAAGACCTTCATGCTACGCTCGCCGATGTAAGGATAACAGGCAGGCAAGGTGGGATATGCCTTGGCGAGCTTGTCGTTTGAGAGAAGGAATAATTATGGATATAAACGATAATGGATTGTTTGATCCTTACCGCACGGTAAAAGGCTTATGTGCGGCAAAGGAGGGTGAGCTTGAATCACTCCGCGATTTTTATAAGCTGAAGATGCCGAATTCGAAGCTGCGTATAATAGGTGCGGCGTTCGGGAAGATAGAGAAGCGCGATCCGAGACTTTTTGAGCTTTATTTTCTTGACCGACTTGCAAAAGCGGGCGAGCTTGCCTCAAACGCGAGGATATGCGAGGTATTCTCGGAGAGCGCGACTGTAGGAGAGGCTTTTGACAATCTTTTACGGAATGTGAAGGTTGCCGGCGGTTACAGGCTTTCCGACATAGCCGAGGCGGCAGACAAACGGCTTGAAAGAGTCGGAAAGGTTCCTGCGGAGTACAGATCGGAAGAAAAGGTGAGGCTGATCTGCGGTGGCGACGAGAAATTCTACTGTTCTCCTACAAGCTCTCCTATGCCCAAAACGCAGGGAACTTACTGCTTCCTGTCTGCGAAGGGAACCGAATTCGCCGGAGACCGGATGAATGAGGTCGTAAGGCTTTTTGAAAACATAAATATTCCTTTGCTGAAAAGGATCGGCAAGGGAGGAATGATCGCTGCGATGATCGCGACGGGGAAGAGCGCTTTTGTTGATATCAAGGGCTTTGACGGTACTGATGAGGTGCAGTCGCTTAGTGTGCTTACCGATGAGATTCCGGACAGCCTGATTTTGCTCGTTGATCCGTCGGATGTGCCGAAGCTCGACCGTATCTGCGCAGATTCGGGGCTGTTTTTCCGTGTGGTGGGAAGACAGTCGGAAGCACAGAGACTTACTGTCGTTTACGGGGGCGGATATCCGATATCCTTTTCACTTCAGGTTCTCCGTTCAATGGCTGATGCCGGACGCATCAGAGTCAAAATTTCCGAAGAAAATAAAGAAGTGAAGGCTGAAAAATGTTTTTCGGTTTCGCTTAACGGAGAAGAAACCGAAAAATTCGCCGGTTGTTTCTTTTGCGGGGGCAATGTATTTACTGCCGTGTCGGTAAGAAAGCCCGATTTCCTTTCAAGCGCAAAAGGAGTTATCGAGGCTGTCGGCAGACTCGTTGCGGCAGGTGCCGATTACAGAAAGGTCTCGCTCTCACTCAATGAGCACCTTGGCAGGAATGTCGATGCCGACCTTGCAATGCTGCTCGGTATTTACAGGGCAAGGACTGAGCTATGCCTCACATCGCTGTCCAACGAACTTACCGATTCGGAAGATCATGGCTTTACTGTTTTTGCAAATTCTCATGTAGGATCCGATATGCCGATATGGGATAAGGTAAGCGAACGCAGACGCGGAAAGATAAGTGTTCTGCCACCGAGAACCGGAGCTGACGGACTTCCCGATATGAGGGATATGAGGCTTCTGTTTGAGTATGTTCACGGCTTGATCGAGGACGGCAAGGTGCTCTCGGCGGCGTTTGTCGGAAGCGAAGGCGCGGAATCGGCAGTGGCGGAGATGACTTGCGGTGAGGTCGTTAATGTGTATGAAAACGTTCCGTTCGGCTCGTTTATCGTAGAAACCGAGATACAGCCCGACGGAATACCGATCGCCGACAGAAAATTGCAAATAAATCGGGAAAATTGAGAAAAAGCTCTTGCAATTTAAAAAGGTATGTGATATAATACCATTTGTGTCTGAATTGATTGGATTAAAAAATAATTTATCATAAAACCACAGGAGGTATCATTCAATGGCAAAATGTGATGTTTGCGGAAAGGGCGTCGTTTTCGGACAGAACGTTTCTCACTCGCATCGTAGAACCAACAGAACATGGAAGCCCAATGTGCGCAAGGTCAGAGCTCTTGTCAACGGCACTCCCACAACCGTGCATGTATGCTCCAGATGTCTTCGTTCGGGCAAAGTTACCCGTGCCAACTGAGCTTTTTGGTATCGGAATAAAAAACAGGGAATGCCTTGGCACTCCCTGATTTTTTGTATGTGATATGAGATACGCTGTTGTTGATGGGAGAATTCCCGAAAAATGTGTAGCCGGGCTTACGGAGCGCGGCTATTTCCCGATCTTTATGCCGTCTTTTTATATGCTTGACGCACCGGTAGAAGCCCATCCCGATATGCTGCTGTTTTTCGGTGATGCGATATTCTGTCATTCTGAATATGCAAGGGTGGCGGCAAAGGAGCTTGAGCTTATATCTTTTGCGACCGGACTTGAAATATGTACATCGGACGAGCCTACGGGGAATAAATATCCGTCGGATATTCTGCTGAATGCCGCGCGAGTGGGGAAATATATCTTTTGCCGTCCGGATGCGGTCTCGGAGCTTATCCGAAGCTATGCGGAAAGGTCGTCTTTTGAGCTTGTTCCGGTGAGACAGGGTTATGCCGAATGCTCGATATGTCATGTGTCGGACGGTGCGATAATCACCTCCGACAAAGTAATAGCCAAAGCCGCACGCACCCGAGGCATCCGTGTACTGGAGGTCTCTCCCGGAGGCATCGGTCTTGAAGGCTGCCGAGGAGGAGGATTTATAGGTGGAGCCTCGGGGCTTGACGGTGATTTTGTCTACTTCTGCGGGAATCCCGAGAATCATCCGGACGGCGATAAGATAATAGCTTTTTGCCGATCAGAGGGGAAAGAGCCTGTCGCGCTTTCACCGGACCCGCTTTACGACGTCGGAACAATGTTTTTTATATGATATCAGTAAAAAAAAGAGCCGTTTAGGGCTGCACTTCGTTTTGGAAATATTCTGTTTCCGCTTGCGGAATGCGTCTGTTTAAGACGCAAAGAATATTTCTGAACTGCGTAAATTGAACTTCAATTTACCGCTAATTGTGCACGCCGTTAAGGCTCGTTTTTTGTGTTATGTAGTTGCTTCCGCTACCCTTTCGACACCCTTTGTAGCCACGGGAAGCGTCGGCGCGGCAAATCTTACTGCGCGGTAGAGAACTTCAACGCTGTAATGCTCGGCTTTCGTCATCTCTCCGTCAAGGCATACACCGAAATCTTCGGTTGCGGCGAACACTTCGACTTTTTTTGCGCGACGGTAAATGAGGTGCTCGGAAAATCTGGCATCGTCGAGATGCTTACCCTCGGAATAGGTCTTGATAAGCTTCAAAAACGTAGGCAACGGCAGTGGCTTTATCAGGCAGACCTCAAGCAATCCATCGTTGCAGAGCGACTTCGGTGCACAGCGGTAAGAACCGCCGACGTATTGTCCGTTTGCAACGGTACAGAGAAGCATCCTGCCTTTTGGGTTAAGGAGTTCTCCGTCGGCGTAGACGCGACATTCGTTGTTTCTCGCGGTGAACAAGGCCTTTGCGATTCCCGTAGTGTAGGCGTTTTTGCCGCCTATTATCTTCTTTCTTCTGACAGAAGCCATGGTTTCCGCGACGACGGCGTCAAATCCGAAATTACAGACATTGATACAGTATCTTCCGCATACCTTCATGGCATCGACGGCGACCGAATGGCTGTCCATTAGTTTTTCAAGGTCAAGGAAATGCGATGCACCGCCGAAGCATTTAACATAGTCGTTTCCGCTACCGCAAGGATAGCAGGACACTTCGGCATTCGGCGCTCCTATTACTCCCGCGACAACTTCATTGAGTGTTCCGTCGCCGCCGCAGGCATAGAAACGCATTTTCTCGTCGGGAGCTTCCATCCAGCGGTTTCGCACATAGTATGTTGCGTCAAGGGGAGCTTTTGTTATGTAAATTTCGACATGGTGTCTGTCCTTCAGAGCTTTAAGTTTGTTTTTGATTTCCTCAATATGAGAGGATTTACCCGCGGCAGGGTTGACGATAAAAATATGCCTCATCAAATATCTCCAAGATAAATATTGTTCTTATTTTACCATACACTTCAAAAAAAAGCAAGGCTTTTCGTGTTATTTGTCCGTACGTGCGAATATAAATGAAACAAGGATCGGACAAAGAAGGACGGTTGTATCTGATGGAAACGAAAAAACAAACGAAACGTCCGGGGCTTACTCCGGAGCAGATCGCAGAGTCGAGACGGGAATACGGTGAAAATATTCTTACGCGGAGAAAGGGCAAGAGCTTTATAAGACGATTTTTAGGTAATCTCAATGACCCTGTAATACGGATACTTATAGGTGCGCTGATAGTGAATCTGATCTTTTCCTTTCGCAACGGAAATTTTTCGGAAACGATAGGTATCGGGGCGGCGGTGCTGATCGCCGCGATGATCTCGACGATATCCGAGCATTCGTCGGAGAACGCATTTGCAAGGCTTAACGAGGGAAGCGATACAAGGCTGTGCCGTGTGAGAAGAGCGGGCACGGCAGAGGAGATCCCTGTTAAGGATATAGTAGTAGGTGATATAGTCCTCCTTCAACCCGGTGATACATTGCCTGCCGACTCTCTACTTATATCCGGTGATATAGCGGTAGATCAGTCGGCTCTGACGGGCGAGAGCCTTGAGGTATTGAAAATGCCCGGTAAGGTCTTTCGGGCTGATCCGTCAGACCGCTCATCGGTGTTCAGAGGCTGCGGGATAATTTCGGGCGAAGGAGAAGCTGTCGTATGTGCTGTCGGCGATGCGACGTTTATCGGTGAGATCTCACGCGAGATACAGGAAGACCCGCGCGAGAGTCCCCTGCGTCTGAGGCTTACAAAGCTCGCAAAGCAGATAAGCATTATAGGATACATAATGGCGGCGCTCGTCGCGTTCGCATATCTTTTTAACGTTTTTGTCCTCGACAGCGGCTTCGCGGGGCAGGCTATACTTCTGAAGCTCAGTAATTTCCGGTTCCTCATTTCAAAGCTGATTTCGGCGTTTACCCTCGGTCTTACCGTCATAGTAATGGCGGTGCCTGAGGGGCTTCCTATGATGATCGCCGTTGTGCTTGCCTCAAATCTGCGACGCATGATGAAGGATAATGTCCTCGTCAGAAAGGCGGCGGGGATCGAAGCGGCGGGGAGTATGAATATACTTTTCACAGACAAAACGGGAACGCTTACGGAAGGACGCCCCGGGCTTTGCGGGATAGTTCTCGGTGACGGAATGTTTTTTCCCTCGTTTGATGAGCTTTTAAAGAATGGAAGCCCGACGCTCGCAAGGTTATTTTTACTTTCTTCCTATTATAATACTTCGTCGGTGCTCTCACACGGAGAGATCAGAGGGGGTAATTCGACCGACCGTGCGCTTCTTTCCAATGTTAAGGATTATGACTGTCCGATCGGCTATTCCGTAGTTTCAAGGACGCCTTTTGACAGCAGGGTGAAGACTTCGTCGGTAAGCCTTACGGGAAAAGAGAGTCTCACTCTTATGAAAGGCGCCCCCGAAAAGATCATGCCGGAAGTGACGGCCTATATAGATAAGTACGGCTCGGAGATAGGCGGTGTGGGTGATAAGATAATGAATCGTCTCACGGGCTTTATGGCGGATGGGAACAGGGTTATAGCTATAACACGCAGAATCGGGAGAAAGACGACTTTCGTATGCGCCGCGATCCTTTGCGACCGTCTGCGCCCCGAATCGAGAGACGCGGTAAAGCGGCTTTCGGAGGCGGGGATACACACAGTTATGATAACCGGGGACAACAGGGAGACTGCGGCAAGGATCGCGACCGACTGCGGACTTATGGCGGACGGGGATATTTGCATGACATCGGAAGAACTGGCAAAAACATCTGATCTGAGGCTTCGCGAAATACTTCCGAAGCTCGCCGTCGTCGCTCGTGCTCTGCCCGCCGATAAGAGCAGGCTCGTTCGTGTAGCGCAGGAGGCGGGACTTGTTGTAGGTATGACAGGCGACGGAGTGAACGATGCGCCGGCACTGAGAAAGGCAGACATCGGCTTCGCCATGGGCTCGGGAACGCAGGTTTCAAAGGAAGCGGGAGATATCATCATTCTTGATGACAACCTGACCTCGATCGTCAAAGCGGTACTTTACGGCAGAACGGTTTTCAAGAGTATCAGAAAGTTCATCTGTCTCCAGCTCACCATGAATTTCTGCGCCTGCGGGATCTCGATGATAGGTCCTTTTATAGGCTTTGACGCCCCGGTTACCGTGATACAGATGCTGTGGATTAACATAATAATGGATACGCTCGGCGGGCTCGCATTCGCGGGCGAGGCACCGGCTGAGAGATTCCTCAGGGAAAAACCGAAGCGACGCGATGAGCCGATACTGAACCGTTATATGGTATACGGTCTGATACTTCACAGCGGATTTACACTTGCGCTCGGGGTTGCGTTTCTGAAAATGCCATGTATAACAGAAAAGTTCAGGGTGTCTGAGGGTAACATTTGTCTTCTCACTGCATATTTTGCATTTTTTATTTTTTCAAGCGTTTTCAACTGTTTTTGTGCCCGGACAGACAGGTTGAGTGTTTTCTCGGGGCTTAGTAAGAACCGCGTTTTTATACTTATTATGGCGGCGGTCTGCGTGATACAGACAGCTTTTATATACCTCGGCGGTGCAGTGCTTAGGACGGTGCCTCTCACCGGTGCGGAGCTTGCATTTACCTTGCTACTGTCGCTTCTTGTCATTCCTGCGGATTTCCTCAGGAAGCTCGCATGGCGACTCGGCGGCAACAAAGAGGGTTATTGATAAATAAAGAAGGAGGATATATCATGTCTGAATCAAAGAAAAGGAAAAAGCCCCGCAGAGCGGTAGCCGAGGCTACGCCGAAGGGAGCTTTGGAAGCTTTACCGACCGGACTTCTTGCGGCGGTCATAAGTGCCGTTGTCATGATGGCAATACTTGCGGGGGTGTCTCTCGCCTGTCACGACGCGGGGACAGCGGTGAAGCTATCGGGGTATGCGTCACTTTATGTGCCGGCCTTTATAGGAGGTTTTTTCGCCTGTCGCAGATGTAACGGAATGTCGATGTTATGCGGACTTCTCACCGGTGGAGCGATGATGCTTCTGACCCTTATGATGGCACCGCTTATCGGAGAGGGAATAGGCTTTATGAAGGCATTCCTGACTCGTCTGCCGTTGATCCCGATAGCGATCCTCGGGGGGCTTGCGGCGACCTACAGACCGAAAAGAAGGGTGAGGCGCCGCCGCTGATCAGCCGATGCCGAGGTGCTTTCTTATGCTGTAGGTCAGCCGTCCCGTAAATCCTATGTCTCCGAGAATAAGCATAGATTCATTCGCCGAAAGAGAAGCGGCGGCGATCGCCGTTTCACGCATATCCTTTTCGGTTATCGGATGAAGGATTTTCTTGATCGCGATCCCACATTCGGAAAGCATATCTTCACTTACGGGAGAAGATTCACCTTCCGGGGTCACGAGCAAAGTGTTCTTACCAAAGCATCCGGACAGCTCTTTTAGTGACTCGCAGAATGTCGCGGCATCGCCTGCGGTCGCGGGGCAGTCGGCAGCTATGAACGGCGAGAGCGAGATGAGCTCGAAGCGAAGCGGGACCTTTGCCTCAGAAAGACCGCGGACGATAGCATCGCTGTCGATTGCCACTCCGGTCCGCCTCAGTGCATATGCCGCTTCGATCGCTGTAAGAGAGTTTTGTGCCTGATATTCCGGGCAAAGCGGAAGGTGATACTCTTTTCCCCTGTATTCAAAATCTCTTCCGCCGAGATTCCGTCGGATCAGGGAAAGCTCGGCACGGGCGGGGACGGTGAGACGGCTTCCCATCCGAACGCAGGTGTTCAGAACGGCGCTGTAAGCCTCGCCCGGAGATACCGAGCTGACGACTTCTCTTGTGCCGCGTCTGATTATGCCGATCCCCGTGCGGAGCTGTTCCTGAGTAAGAATACCTCCGCAGATAACCGAAACGGAAGGGGGCTCTATTACTCCCGTCGGATCTGCGCGGCTGTCTCCGCACTCAAGGATCGTAATGTCACACGCGCGTTCTGTAAAGCATACGAGTGCGACCGCGCAAAGTATCTCGTCAAATGAAGGCTCGGGTGAGATCTTTCCTTCAAGAAGGTTTTTGGTAATCTTTGAATTCCTTGCATTTTCGCTTAAAATCTCACCGCGTGCCGCAAGGATATCCGCAGTCATAGACTTTGCCGCTTTTGCGACCTTTCCGGTAAAGTCGGCAAATTCATTGCATGAGATTATATGCCCGCAGACCGAGACCGATTCGCGTTCTTCACTTGCAAATGGGCGGCTGAAGACCCCGGTCTTCAGCCCCGCCGCACCGAGAATCGAAGAAAGCATAAGGGCGCAGGAGGTCTTACCGGAGCCGCCGGCGATATGGATGCATTTTTTGAATCTGACCCGGTCGTCAAGGTAACGGCAGAGAAGCTTCATTCTTTCCGGAGAGGACTGTATACCTCGGTGCGCGGCAAGATATTTACGTGCGTTTACATAGGTCATTCTTTTTTACCGTAAAGAAAGCCGTAAGCGGCAAGATACTCTTTTTTTGCCTTTTCGTTCGGTTTGCCCGTAAGGACAGCGCGGAGAAGAATGTTCTTCGGAGTGTCGTCGGGATCGACGAGCTCTACGGCATCGACAGAGTAGCCATAGGATTCAAGCTTCTTAAGTCGGAGCGCATCGGTTGCCGCATCGCAGAATTTCTGCCTAAGCATCGAATGCTCCGCAATAAAAGAAAGCTGCGGACAGTCAAGGTTATGATTCATATAGTGGTGACAGCAGGGAGTAGAGAGAATTACCGGTGTGCGCCATTCTGCTCCCTTGTTAAGCACTGTGTCGGTAGCGGTGTCGCAGGCATGAAGCGAAACCACAAGCGACGGACGAAATCCGGGTTCGAAAACGTTTACGTCGATGCAAACAAAGCTAAGCCCGGAGAAACCGAGCGCTCTTGCCGTGTTATTGCAATATTCTATGACATCGTTTTTGAGGTCGACACCTACCATTTTTACCTCACGTCGGCGAATAACGGCAAAATAATGGTAGATCGCAAAGGAGAGGTAACTCTTTCCGCAACAGAGAACACATATTTGCAGAGCACCTTCTTTTGGAAGGTGCTTTTCAATATCCCGCACGTATTCAAGAAAGCGGTTTATCTGACGGAGCTTCGGGAGCTTTTTGTCGTGAGGCCTTCCGTTTGCGTCGCTCACTCCGAGCGCTATGAGAAACGGCTCGTCACCGCGCAGAATATGATTCTTCAGTTTATCGTTTCCGATCGGCACGAGCTTTTCGTGCGGTTTTCCGATGGCAGTTTTCAGTTTGTCTCCTCCGAGAAGGACATCGTTGCCCGATGCCGAGCGACGGTATTCACATTCGCCGGCGGAGGTTATGATGTTTACCTGACGGAAGATCGCGAAGAGCTCCTCAAGGCTTTTGTCAAGCCCGTCGCCCTCCGCAAACGAGTTAATATGAGTCGCTTTGTTGTCAGAGTGAAAAAGCTCTGTCTGAAGCGCGGAGCGTCCGCTTATGACCTTTGCAGTGACGACCGCGCGGACGAGTGCCTTGTCTTCAGACTTTGAAAAGACCGCTTTTTTCAGGCATGAGGAGAAAAAAGCCTCTTTCAGCAGAGCGATCGATTTATTTACGTTTGTTTTTTCCATTTTTCTTTTTTACGGTCTGAGCGTTTTCGGATTTAGCAGTGGTCTGTTCCTGTTGCTGTTCGTAAAGGGGGACTGACTTCTTTTTGCCGAGGTAGGTCTTTGATTCTTCACCGCGGTAGAGCCGTCCGATATTGGCTCTGTGCATGAATATGACGAGCGTCGTCATGAGCAGAGAGATTATTACATAGTAAGCAAAATCAATGAGGTAAAATGCCACGGTGGGTTCCTTTATTGCCATTTCCGCTTCGGATATTGTCGATATCGAGACGTTCTCGAAGATGTAGAGGACCATTGGGTAGATAAGAATACTCATTATCGCCGAGAGTGAGATATATTTTGATACGAGATATACGACGGCGAAGACAGTGAGAGTTATTATGAGCACGAGCGGGATATGGTACATGAAGGGATTGCCGATATCAGTCATAAGGATCGTAGCGAGAGCGCAGGCGACGCCTTTTCCGCCCTTGAACTTATACATGGCGGGGAACATATGTCCAACCATGCAGAAAAGTCCCGATACGAAAGCTCCGAGCCTGCCGAGAAGGAGATATCCGAGAAGGCAGGCAATAACGGTCTTTCCTATATCTCCGGCGAAGGTAATTATGCCGGCTTTCTTGCCGAAGGTTCGCATCATATTTGTCATTCCGGCATTACCCGATCCGAAGTCGCGTATATCCGTGCCGAATTTCTTCTTGGATATTATAATGGCAAAATTTATGCCTCCGAGAAAATACGAAGCCGCTATTATCGCCGCGATCGAGAGAACAAAGAACACTATATATATCGGTGAATCCGTCGCGCCGTCACCGAGGCTTTGCAGCACGAAGCTCCTTGCGATGCCTACAACGCAGAATCTGTTAAAGTAATTCATCAGATGTCCGCCTCCTTTATATATTCCGCACCGTGATCGCTTATGAACTGTTTTCTTTCGTTTATGCTGTCGCCGAGAAGCGTCTCGAATATCCACGCGGTAGCCTTCGCGTCGGCGGGCTGAATGGCGATAAGGCGCCGTGTTGCCGGGTTCATCGTAGTATCGAACATCATCTGCGGGCTGTTTTCACCGAGTCCTTTTGAACGCTGAAGGGTATATTTTTTACCTTCGAGCTTTTTGAGGATCTTTGCCTTCTCGAATTCGTCGTAGGCAAAGTATGTCTTGTCTTTTGCGGTTATCTCAAAAAGCGGTGATTCGGCTATGAAGACCTTGCCCTCCTTTATGAGGGTAGGCAGCAGACGGTAGAACATAGTGAGGAGCAGGGTGCGGATCTGGAATCCGTCCTCATCGGCATCGGTGCATATTATTATTTTCGACCAACGGAGCTGATTGATGTCAAAGGATGCGATGTCGCCCTTGACCTTGCCGGAGATCTCGACCCCGCAACCGATAACCTTCAGAAGATCGGTTATTATCTCGCTTTTGAAGATCCTTTCATAGTTGCACTTGAGGCAGTTAAGAGTTTTTCCTCTTACCGGGATTATCGCCTGAAATTCGGCGAGACGCCCGAGCTTGCATGAGGTGAGTGCCGAATCGCCCTCGACGATGTAGAGCTCGCGTACCGCGGGATCTTTTGAGCGGCAGTTTACGAACTTTTCGACGCGATTTGAAAGGTCTATCGAACCGGTCAGCTTTTTCTTTATATTGAGTCGCGTGCTTTCGGCGGATTCGCGGCTGCGTTTATTGACGAGGACCTGATTTGCGAAGGTTTCGGCTTCATTCGGATTCTCCGTGAAGTATATCTCGAGATTGTGCTTGAGGAAATCGCACATCGCCTCGTAAATGAAAGTGTTCGTGATGGACTTTTTCGTCTGGTTTTCGTACGAGGTAAGGGTAGAGAAGCTGTTGCTGACGTAAATGAGGCAGTCGGCGATGTCCTGGAAGTTTATCTTAGCCTCATTTTTTGTATATTTTCCGTTTGTCTTGAGATACTTGTCGAGTGCGTAGGTGAAGGCTATTCTGACCGCCTTGTCGGGTGAACCTCCGTGCTCAAGGTAGCTCGAGTTGTGGTAATATTCGATAACATTGACTGTATTTGATACGCAGAAGGAGAAGTCGGCACGGAGCTTGTATTCGTCCTTGTCTGCGCGGTCACGTCCCTGTGTCTCGAGGTGCCATAATATCGGCTGTGTCATCGCCGTATCGCCTGCCAGCTCGGAAACGTAGTCGGATATGCCGTTTTCGTAAAGGAATTCCTGACTCGTAAAGCTCCCGTCGGGCTGCTCTGTCTTCAGGATGAAGCATATTCCGGGGTTGACGACTGATTGACGCTTCAGTACGTCGGCGAAGAATATATGGGGAATATTTATGTCGGTAAAGACCTCAAGGTCGGGCTTCCAGCGAATGACGGTACCCGTGCGACGTTCGTTCCTTGACAGTTCGCGTTCCTCAAGCTCTCCGGTAACGGGTCTGCCCTTTCTGAATTCGATCGAGCGGCAATATGTCCCGTCGTAGGATTCGACGCGCATATATTCCGAGCTGTACTGTGTGGCGCAGGCACCGAGCCCGTTAAGTCCGAGAGAATATTCGTAAGCCGAATTTCCCGAGTTGTTTTCGTATTTTCCTCCGGCGTAAAGCTCACAGTATATAAGATCCCAGTTGTATCTGCCTTCCGGCTCGTTCCAACCGAGCGGGACACCGCGACCGTGATCGTCTACCTCTATCGAATGGTCGAGGAATGCCGTGACCTTTATTTCATTTCCGTGACCGTCTCGCGCCTCATCGACCGAGTTTGAGAGTATCTCAAAGAAGGAATGCTCGCAACCCTCGAGTCCGTCCGAGCCGAAGATAACGCCGGGGCGCTTTCTTACGCGGTCCTCACCTTTCAGCGATTTGATACTTTGATCGTTGTATTCCTGAGCCGCTTTTGCCTGTTTGATCTTTTCAGCCATGTATATGCTCCTGATAATATACAATATTCCAAATTATATTATAACATATCATTCGACGTTTGAAAAGGGCAAATCCGAAAATTTATCGAAATGCTATTGCAGAAATGCGAGTGATAAGATATAATATAATAAATACATTTGACGTTAAGGAGAAGATATGTCTGTCTCTCTTCCGGAAAACATAAAAAACGGGTACTCCGAGGTCATCGGACTCGGAAAATCAAATATACCGCTTTGCCGCTTTTTGGTCTCACACGGAGTGAAGCATATTGTCGGCAGGGACAAAAAGCCGCGAGCTGTTCTCGGAAACCTTGCAGATGAGCTTGAAGAACTCGGTGTTACTCTTGTTACGGGCGACTGTTATCTTGACGGTATAGGAGAAGGTCACGAAAATGCTACAGTTATATTCCGCTCGCCGGGATTGCGTCCCGACATTCCGCAGATAAAAGCGGCGATCGGTAAAGGCGCGCTTCTTTCATCCGAAATGGAGCTTTTTCTGGCGCTTGCCTCGGAGAAGAGGATTACCACGGTCGGAATAACGGGAAGTGACGGAAAGACTACATCCACGACCCTGACCTCGTTGTTTTTAAAAGCGGGGCTTCCGGCTTTTCGAAGGGTTTTTGTCGGAGGAAACATAGGCGAGCCGCTTTTGCCGCATATTGACGAAATGACCGACCGCGACTTTGCCGTTGTCGAGCTTTCGAGCTTTCAGCTCATGACGATGAAAAAAGGCACCTGCCGCGCGGCAATTACGAATATTGCTCCGAATCACCTTGACTGGCACACCGACCTGTCGGAATATGCGGAAGCAAAGAAAAATATATTCAATGCGCCGACCTCATGGTTGGCAGTAAATGCCGAAAATGATTTTTCACGCGAAGCCGGAATTGAATTTGCAAAAAGGGAAGGGCATCGCACCGTGTTCTTCTCGTCAAAGAAATGCAGCCTTGAGGAGATTACCGGCGGTATAAAAAATGCCTCGGCGATATTTGTCCGGAACGGAAAGATCGTCATAGAGGGCTGTGTTAACGCGGAGCTTCTCGACGTGTCGGAAATAAGGCTCCCGGGAATCCATAACATCGAAAACTATATGACGGCTATGGCACTTACATTCGGAGATGTCGACAATTCGGCTTTTACGAAAGTCGCGAGGACCTTTACGGGAGTGCCTCACCGACTCGAACCCGTGAGGGAAAAGAACGGTGTCAGATTCTATAACAGCTCAATCGATTCAAGTCCGACAAGGACCGCTGCGGCGTTGTCTGCGTTCGGTGACGAAAAGGTCATAATTATATGCGGCGGCTACGATAAGCACATACCCTTTGAGCCGCTGGCGACCTCGCTTTGCGCACACGCGAAAAAGGTCGTATTGACAGGGAATACCGCAGGGAAGATAAAAGAAGCCATATACGCCTGCCCCGACTTTCACGAGGGACTTTTAGAGATAATCGAAAGACGCGATTTCACGGATGCGGTGCTTGCCGCGGCGGATTCCGCCGAGAGCGGTGACACGGTAATTCTGTCGCCCGCCTGTGCGTCGTTCGATGCTTTCAAGAATTTCGAGGAGCGCGGCGAAAAATTCAGGGAAATAATAAATTCACTATAAAGAAGGATGAAAAAATGATTTTAACAGCAGAACAGGTAAAGAGTGCGGCAAGAGGATATCTTGACTTTGAAGAAAAAGAGGACGGCTTTCATTTTTACCGCTTCCGTGATTGGCAGATGCAGCATTACAAGGATACTAACGCCGGACATTTCATGAAGACCACGGCTACGTCCGGTATAAACCTTGATTTCATGACCGATTCGGACAGCCTCGGATTCACCTATACGGTGACTCCCGGATCGAGCCGCAAATTCTATTATTTTGACGTTTACGTCGACGGAGTGATGAATCTTCACTGCGGCGAAGATCCTATGTGGATAATGAAGGGTGAGGTCAAGCTGAATGGGATCCCCGCCGGAGAACACAGGATCACCGTATGGCTTCCGAACCTTACCTGCGCGGTGCTTAGGGACATAACCCTTGACGACGGCGCGAGCTTCAGGCCCGTTAAGGCAAAATGCAAAATGCTTTGCTACGGTGACTCGATCTCGCAGGGCTATGACGCAATATTTCCGTCGCTGTCCTACACGAATCAGCTCGCAAGACATTTTGATGCCTACTCGGTCAACCAGTGTATCGGCGGTGAAAGGTTTGTCCCCGAGCTTCTCGAAAAAGAGCTCGGTTACGATCCCGACATTGTGACGGTGGCTTATGGCACAAACGACTGGTCGGGACTTACGCGTGATGTGTTTTTTGCAAATGCCGACGCTTTCCTTGAAAAGCTCGCGTCACTTTATCCTTCGTCGAAGATCTTTGTCATCACCCCGCTTTGGAGGGGCGACAAGGACAAGGTCACGAAGTTCGGCAGCTATTTTGAGGCAGTTAAGTACATAGCCGACAAGGCAGGATCATGCGGACTGAATGTTATAGACGGCTATAATCTCACGCCTCATACGAGCGAGTTCTATTCGGATCAGCGGCTTCATCCGAATGATCTCGGATATATGGAATATGCGGCGAAGCTGATCCCCGAGATAGAAAAGAAACTCTGAAAAGGGGAAGAAGAAAGGAAGCTTTCGCTGAAGCGAAAGCCATGGTTATTAATATGGAACTTAAAGAGCTGATAATCTCTCTGTCTTCGCTCATGTCGGTAACGGGCTACGAGAGCCATGATTCGGACAGGCTTGAGTCCCTTATAGGCGAGTATTTTGACGAGAACCATACCGATAAACTCGGCAACCGCATTTTCGTGAAAAAATGCGGGAAAGAAGGAGCCCCGCGGATCCTTGTTGACACCCATATGGACGAAATAGGTATGTTCGTTACCGAAATAAAGGATGGCGGATTCCTTACCGTGACAAATGTCGGCGGAGTAGACACGGGGATCCTTCAGGCGAGTGACGTAGTGATCTACGGCGAGAAGCCGATATTCGGAGTCGTCGGTTCGACACCTCCTCACCTTCAGAAGCCCGATGACGCGGGCAAGCTCCGCGAGATAGGCGAGCTTCTGATCGATACCGGATATAAAAAAGAAGAACTTGAAAAGCTTGTCCGCGTCGGAACGCCGGTCGGATTTGCACCGAAGTATTCTACGCTCGCCGGAGGCCAGATCGCCGGTAAGGGCTTTGACAACAAATCCTGCGTTGCCTGCGTCGTCGAGGGAATAAAACGCGCCGGGAACAGGCTTGCCGGTGATGTTTATCTTATGCTTTCCTCGCGCGAGGAGACAGGAAGAGCCGGCGGCGGTGCACTCACGGGAGCCTACAACATCGACCCGGATTATGCCTTGGTGGCTGACGTAAATCTCGGACGCACTCCCGATACAAAGAAGAACGAGACGGTTGAGGTCGGCGGAGGCGTTTCTCTGACACTTTGCCCCGTCACAGACAAAAAGCTCACAAAGATGACCGTTGAGCTTGTAAAATCGAAGGGAATAAAGTATCAGCTTGATGTCACGGGCGGCGGCACCGGAACGAATACGCCCGATATAAATCTCACACGCGCCGGAATACCCTGCGTTGACGTGGGGCTTCCGCTCAAGTGTATGCACACCTGTGCCGAGGTCATAGATCTTGCCGATTCGGATGCACTTGCCTCACTCGTGTGTGAATTTGTCTGTTCCGAGGAGATTGCGGAGGTGTTTGCAAGATGACCGGAAAAGAAAAGATCGAATTGCTTCGCGAGCTATGCCTTGTCTGCGGACCTACGGGCAGCGAAGAAAAGGTCGCGGATGTCATAAGAGAAAAACTCGGAATACTCGGATATGAATACACAACCGACAGGCTCGGCAATGTTATCGTCCATATCTCCCGCGAGGATGCACCGAGGTTCATGGTCTCGGCACATATGGACGAGGTCGGTTTCATCGTAAACGAAATAACAGAAGACGGATATCTGCGCTTTGCGGCACTCGGCGGAATAGATCCGAGGGTGCTCAGCGGCAAGCACGTGATCCTTGAGGGTAATGACGGTACGCCGGTGCAGGGGATCATAGGCTCAAAAGCCATCCATCATCAGACGCCGGAAGAGAGAAAGACCGCAAAAAAGATCAAGGATATGTATATCGACATCGGTGTGAAAAAGCGCGAGGAAGCCGAAAGCTTCGTTTCTCTCGGGACTTCCGGCACCTTTGATTCGGAATTTGTATTATTCGGCGACGGATTCATCAAGAGCAAGGCTATTGATGACAGGCTCGGTTGCGCGATAATGCTCGACGTGCTCGGAAGGATAAAGGATAAAGAACTTCCGCTCGACCTTTACTTCTGCTTCACGGTCAGAGAAGAGATAGGGCTTTCGGGTGCGAGGACCGCGGCGCAGGCACTTTCACCCGAATATTCGGTGGTGCTTGAATCGACGGCGGTCGCCGATCTGCCCGATGTACCGGAAAATTCGAGAGTGTCGGAGCTCGGAAAGGGCGGTGCGATCTCACTTCGTGACCGTTCGACGATTTACGACCGAGGATTCGTGAGATTTGCGCTTTCTATTGCGGAAAAGGATAATATTCCGGTGCAGATAAAGCGCTATGTTTCGGGCGGCAATGATGCCGGACATATCCACAAGTCGAACGCCGGAGTCCGTGCTCTCGCGATCTCGGCACCATCAAGGTATATCCATTCGCCAGCGTGCGTGATAAACGAGGCGGACTACTTCTCAATGGGCGACCTGCTTTATGCAATAATTACCGAATTTGATGCGGAGGAAATAAAAAATGCTTGAATTACTGCGTAAGATATCCGGCATGCACGGTGTTTCCGGGTATGAAAAGAAGGTCTCGGATACTCTTCTCGCCGAAATGAAGAATTACACCGATGAACAGTATACCGATGCTCTCGGAAACCTTATAACCGTTAAGCACGGCAAGGGCAAAAAGAAGCTCATGCTATGCGCGCACATGGACGAGATAGGATTTATGGCGACCTTTATCGAAGAGAGCGGACTTGTGCGTATCGCACCTGTCGGAGGGATCGGCTTTGCCGCCTCGTCCTACGACAGAGTGCTTTCTGAGAAGGGAGTACGCGGAGTACTCGTTCCCGACAGCCGCGTAAAGCCCGCCGAATACGCTGCCGATAAGTTTACCATTGATATCGGTGCGAAGGATAAAAAGGAAGCCTCAAAGAAGGTCTCGATCGGCGATGTTTTCCGCTTCGACAATGATATAGTGCGACTCTGCGGCAAGCGCGTCACGGGCCATCCGCTCGACGACCGCGTGGGATGCGCGATCCTTGTAAATACAGCGAAGAATCTTGCAAATGATCAGACCGACTACGACGTTTATTATGTTTTCTCGGTACAGGAGGAGGTCGGATGCCGCGGTTCAAAGACGGCAGCCTTCTCGGTAGAGCCCGATGTCGCACTCGCTTTTGACGTTACCGGAACGGGCGATACGCCGGGAGCAGCACCCATGGCATGCCGAGTAGGTGACGGAGCGGCTATAAAGGTCAAGGATTCCTCTGTCATATGCGATCCCTCGCTTGTTGACGCTCTTATAGCTACTGCGAAGGAAAACAGGATAAAGTATCAGCTCGAGATCCTGACCTACGGCGGAACCGATACAAGCTCCATGCAGCTCTCTGCGGGCGGATGCTCTGCCGGATGCCTGTCTATCCCTTGCCGTTATATCCATTCGGCGAACGAGCTTATCGATCTTGCCGATGCCGAGGCGTGCGCCGATCTTGCGGCGGCGTTTATCCGGCGCGGGGTCTGACCCCATAAAATAAAAAAACGCCGCGTCGGCGGCGATACGGAGATAATATGAAAAGATTTGTCTGTATAATTCTTTTTGCGGTGCTTTGTCTTACCTTCGCGGTCTCCTGTACCGAGAAGGCATCGGATATACAAGTGCCGAACGGAATGAAGCTCGCGTCCGGAGAATCGGATATTTATTGCCTTTTTGTGCCGAACAGCTGGACGGTAAAGCGCGGATACGATTCCACTGCGGCGTACTATTCGGCTAACGATACGTCGAATGTAGTCGTTACGACCTATATTCTTCCGTCGGATCTGACCGTCGGAACTGCGGCAGAAGATGAGAATGAGAAGGCGCCCTACATCGACGCATACTGGAACGAACTTAAGAGCAAGGCGGGAAACACCTTCAAAAATTTTGCGGTGGTCGAGGAAGGGAAGGAATATCCGGTTTCGGACGGATACTACGCAAAGCAGTATATTTATACCCTTACCGCCGACGGAAAAGACTTCAAGTACCGCGCTCTTGTGACCTATTTTCGTGGGGCAATAATCTGCTTCACCTACACGTCGACGGCAGAGACATTTGACCTTCATCAGGCAGATGTCGACAAGATGCTCGCCGAATTCAAACTTCTGAAGTAATGATATATCTTGACAACAGCGCTACAACCGAGCTGAGCGAAAACGTAAAAAAGGCTATGATAACGGCGATGGATTGCTATGGCAATCCGTCGTCTCTTCACACCGAAGGGCTTGCGGCAAGAAAGCTGCTGATGGATTCAAGGGCAGCTGTAATGTCCGCCCTCGGAGAGAGAAGCGGAAAAATCATATTCACCTCATGTGGAAGCGAAGCGTCAAACCTCGTTTTTTTCGGTGCCTCAAGGGCAAAGTCACGCCGCGTAGCAAAGAGGATAGTTATTACCGATTCGGAGCATCCATCGGTAGAGAATCCCGCGGTGGCGCTCGAAAAAGAGGGATTTGAAGTCTTCCGCATATCAACTAAGGGCGGCAGACTTGACGAAGCGTCGGTTGCGGAAGCCATGTCACAGCCCGTATTCATTGTAAGCCTTATGCTTGTGAACAACGAGACGGGCGCGGTATACGACGTCGGGAAGGTCTTCCGCATCGCAAAGGCGAAATATCCGGATGTGATATGCCACTGTGATGCGGTGCAGGGATTTCTGAAGCTCCCTTTTACACCTACGGGTATAGGAGCCGACGCTGTAACGCTCAGCGGGCATAAGATACACGCTCCGAAGGGAGTCGGCGCGCTCTGGATCTCCGACCGAGCGGTGAAGGAAAAGAGATTTTCGCCGATAATTCTCGGCGGAGGGCAGGAGGACGGCTTCCGTTCGGGAACCGAAAACACCATTGAGATAGCGGGATTTGCCGAGGCGGCAAGGGAAGGTAAGGCTTCTTTTGCGTCTGATGCCGAACTGATGCGCGGCGTGAGGGACTATTTCATTGGTCTACCCGAGCTTGCCGAGAGGAATATCAGGATCAACTCTCCGGAATTCGCTGCGCCGCATATTATCAGTATAACGATGCCGGGGATAAGAAGTGAAACGGTGCTTCATTTTCTGTCGGCGAAGGGAATCTGTGTGTCGGCGGGATCCGCTTGTTCATCGCGTTCGGGCAAGCAGAGCCGGGCATTGCTTGCCTTCGGACTTACACAGAAGGAAGCCGACTGTACGATTCGCGCGAGTCTGTCGCGCTTCAATACGCGGGAGGACGTGAAGGCACTTGCTGCGGCTCTCGCCGAGGCGGCGGATACGCTTATAAGAAGATGACTCCGCAAAAAAGCAAGGCACGGCTTTACCGTGCCTTTCCTTTTTGGTGGAGCATAGGGGAATTCCGCAGGTAAACTTCCTTTGGAATTTTACCCGCAGCAGTTGCGGCATGGATTTCGGACCTGTTTTTATACTTTATGTCAATCTACCGTATCTGTTGAGGCCTTCCTCGCAACTTGCAGGCTTCTTACCGAGTCCAATACTCCGCAAAAAAACAAGGCACGGCTTTACCGTGCCTTGCTTTTTTGGTGGAGCATAGGGGAATTCCGCAGGTAAACTTCCTTCGGAATTTTACCCGCAGCAGTTGCGGCATGGATTTCGAATCTGTTTTTTATACTTTATGTCAATCTACCGTATCTGTTGAGGCCTTCCTCGCAACTTGCAGGCTTCTTACCGAGTCCAATACTCCGCAAAAAAACAAGGCACGGCTTTACCGTGCCTTGCTTTTTTGGTGGAGCATAGGGGATTCGAACCCCTGACCCCAACACTGCCAGTGTTGTGCGCTCCCAACTGCGCTAATGCCCCAACGCCGTATATAATACCACAAAGTAAGACCTTTGTCAAGTGTTATAAGGCAAAAAATTGCGCAGTTATCAAAAAAACTTTTTTAATTTCGGGTCACTCGATTGCGAAGATAAAACTGTACACATCCTGCTCGCCTTCGACCTCGTAAAGCTCGATCATGGGGTATTTATTATTTATATGAGCTCTCAGCGTGTCCATATCATCGCGGCTTGCGTCCTTGCCGCAGATGACTATGATGACTTCCTTTTCGCTCAGGTCGATAGAGTCTATCAAGCCCTTTGCGGCCTCGACCTTATCTTTTCCGGACGCCAGAAGGCTCTTGCCCTCAAATCCGAGCCAGTCGCCGGTCTTTATGTCGAATCCGCCGATATGGGAGTCGCGCACGGCATAAGTGACGCTGCCCGTCGTCACGGCGCTTATGGCGTTATTTAAGCCTTCGATTATCGTATCAACATCGCCGGAGGTATAATCAAGCATAGTCAGTGCTGAGTAGCCCTCTGCAAGTGTGGTGCTCGGTATTACGTATACCTCGGATCTTTCGTACATGTCCGCCGCCTGCTTTGCCGCAAGAACAATATTTGAATTGTTCGGAAGTACGAAGATTTTCTCTGCGTTTACCGCTTCAAAAGCCTTTATGAAGTCCTCTGTTGAGGGATTCATCGTCTGATTTCCGTCGACCACAAAGTCTGCGCCGAACTGTCTGAAGATCTCCTTTAGCCCTTCGCCTTCGGCGACCGCGACAAGCGCAAACTCTTTGCGTTTATCTTCTTTGCGGCGCGTGAAGTTGTTTTTCACCGAATTACCGTTATGCTGGATCGACATATTCTCGATCTTGACCGTTACGAGCTCGCCGAACCCGCAACAGTACTCAAGCACGCGGTAAGGTTCAAAGGTATGGACGTGAAGCTTTACTCTCGTCCCGTTTTTGAAGGCTACTACCGATTCACCGCCGATGGATTCGAGATATTTTATAAGATCATCCGCGCAGAACCCTTCAACATCGCACTTTTTGCTCATAAGCTGAAGGATCAGCTCGGTGCAGTAGCCGAACTTCATCTCACTGTTTTCATCAAAGTTTTTGCCTATATCGGCAGATACAAAGGCATCGGGATTTGAAAATTGAGACTCGTTTGAGATATTCTCCCCGCGGAGCGTGCGGTACATTCCGTCGATTATATATACGAATCCCGCACCGCCGCTGTCGATGACTCCCGATTCGCGGAGAACGGGAAGAAGATCGGGTGTGCGGTCAAGGGAATCGTACATTTCTTTTTCAAACGCATCGAAAAATGCTTCGATGCTACTGCTTTTACCGGTGTTTTTGCCGGCGTATTCGGTAGCCTCACGCATGACCGTGAGAATCGTACCCTCGGTTGGCTTCGCGACAGAGGAATACGCCTGCTCGACTCCTCGGCGGAAGGCCTTGTAGAGATCCTCCGTATCGAGCTCGGAAAGTCCCGATACCGAGCGTTTTATTCCCTCGAAGAACTGTGAGAGTATAACTCCCGAATTTCCCCGTGCAGACATTAGCATACCGTCGGCAAGTCGCTCGGCGATCTCCGAAACCGTGAGATCCGAGTCGTTCGGTAGAATATTGCGCGTTCCCCCTTCAATGGTACGTGACATATTGTCACCGGTGTCGCCGTCGGGGATCGGAAACACGTTGAGATCGTTTACTGTTTGTGCGTTGTTTTTGAGGTTTGAGGCGCCACCCCTCAGCATTTTAGCAAGGGTGTCGCCGTTGAGTCGGTATGTGTCCATATCGCAACCTTTCAGTTAGTCTGATTAAAGATCAAATTTATCTTCCAGTTTTTTGTTTTTTGCGCCGACCCTTACCGTGTAGGCGGTAACGAAGCAGTTTTCAAGACCGTCGGCGATCAGTGCTATTCCGAGAAGTGTGACGGGGCTTGCCGGATCACCGATCGGAAGGTAGACCCCGATCTCGGCTGCCGCTCCGGCAAGGCATATTATGATTGAAGTAAAGAGTATTATCAGCCACTTTGACATTCCGAAGCGTCGCGCATCTATCGCGATCTGGAATTTCAGCGAGCCGTCAAGTATCACGTAGATAGAGAAAATGTGGGGAAGGATCTTAATAACCTCATTGACCGGGGCAACGAATATAAGTATTCCCACAAAAGAGATAAAGATACCGAATGTTAGGTCAAACTGGAATGCCAGTCGGTAAAGATCGTTTGAAAAATATCCAAGCAGCTTTGCACCGCCAAGGAATATGCAGAGAGCGCCGAGTCCCCACTTAAGGTAGTTGGCAGCACCGTTGTTATTATATGTAAGAAGAATTATAATGCCGGCAATGCATACGCAAGCCGCGGCAACGACATTGAATATCTTTGCCTGCATTACGATACCCGTTTTTTTTCTCATTGTTCAGACCTCCCACGATATTTGTTTAATTATAATGCTGTGAGGCTATTCTTTCAACATTCAAAAGCCATTAACTGTAATAAAACATTACATTTTAACTCATATGCGCAAAGCTATACACTGTCGTGAGTTTTCCTCGCCGCATCGGTCATGGAAATAATGAACAGCTTTATCGTGCGTTTTATATCGGCGGCAAAATCACCCTCCATCCCCGACTCTATCCAGTCACGGAACATACCCTTGAAGGCATTTGTACAGAAGCGTACGAGAAGTACCTTGTCGCTTTCGGAAATGTCCGGAATCGGTTCGAGATAGTGAGATATCAGCCGTGCTATCGATTTTGAAAGGTATGCCGTAAGCTCGGATGATTTAGAGGTAAGAAAAAGGTTATGTACCATTTTTTTGTTTCCGCGAAGTGTATCGACCGCACGGTCAAGTATCTCCTCCCAGTTGTCTGCGGTTTCGGCAGAGGCGATGGTTTCGTTGATTATACGGTGAAAAACATCTTCGACTATATCGTAAATGTCCTGATAATAATAATAGAAGGTATTCCTCGTAAGCCCGCAATCCTCCACTATGTCGCGAACGGTGATCTTTTCAAACGGCTTTACCCGGAGAAGACGCAAAAAAGAGGCTTCTATTGCGCCTTTAGTTATTTGCTGCTTCAAAAAAGTCACCTCCCATCGGGGAATACCTTTGTTTTTGTATATTATATCACATTATCGCGAAAATTGCAAATCGCTGTTGTTTTTTTCTTCGAGCATGGCAATAAGCTGGGCTTTTGTTCTCATACCGACGGCTCTTGAGACCTCTTTTCCACCGTCAAACAGAATAAATGCGGGGAGTCCCATGATGCCGAGCATAGAAGTCAGACCTGTGTTTGCGTCGGCGTCGGTTTTTGCAAATATGACGTTGTCGGTTTTTTCAGAAAGCTCATCAAATACCGGCTCCGTGCGTCGGCAGAAGGCACAGCGGTCTGCGTGAAAGAAGAGGAGCACCGGCTTTTTTGCGCCGAGAACCTCACGCGTGAAATTTTCTTCGTTAACCGTAAACGGCTTCATAAATTATTCCTTTTCAAACGATCTGGAACAGATAGAACTTGAGGTAATCTGTTTCCGGAACATTGAGAAGTATAGGATGATCGGGAGATTGACGACGAGCCTCGACGAGCTTTAAGGTAACGCCTGCGTCATGTGACGCCGAGACCAGCATTTTAAGGAACAGCTCATTGCTCATGAAATGCGAGCAGGAGCAGGTCGCAAGGTAGCCTCCGCGCCGAAGAAGCTTCATTGCGCGGAAATTTATCTCTTTATATCCGCGCTCGGCGTCCCTTATCGTCTTGCGGCTCTTCGTGAATGCGGGAGGATCAAGAATCACATAGTCATAATCTGCGTGCTCCTCGCAAAGCCTTGGAAGAAGGTCGAAAACATCGGTACAGAGAAAGTCCATCTTATCTTCCATGGCGTTGAGGCGGGCATTCTGCTTTGCAAGTTCTATTGCGTCCTTCGATATATCGACTGCCGTAACGTGAGCGGCACCGCCCATTACTGCGTTCATGGCAAACGATCCCGTGTGTGTGAAGCAGTCGAGGACCTTTTTCCCGTTCGCGAGCCTTGATGCCGCCGATCTGTTGTATTTCTGATCGAGGAAGAACCCGGTCTTCTGTCCGTTCTCAATATCCACCGAGTATTTTATCCCGTTTTCACATATTTCAATCAAGGTAAATTCGGGATGCCCGATGAGGTCGGATGTATACCAACCCTTGCCTTGCGGCAGACCTTCAAGCTCGCGAAGGGAGAGGTCGTTGCGTTCAAAAATTCCCGATACTTTAACTCCTCGTTTCAAGAGCTCCGATATCATCTGACGGAAGATCATATCTTTGCGCATATCCATGCCGAAGGAAACTGTCTGCGTTACAAGAATATCGTTATAACGGTCGACAGTAAGCCCCGGAAGCCCGTCAGCCTCGCCGAATACGAGCCGACAGCATTCAAAATCGTTGCGCATTACGGTAAGTCGGTGGTCTATCGCGTATCCGAGTCGCCGCGCAAAGAAGCTCTCATCAAACTTTTCATTGGCGTTATCCGACAGAAGTCGAAGCTTGATCTTGCTTTTTTCGCTGTAAAGTCCGGTTCCGAGATAGGTGCCTTTTTCGGAAAAGGCATCACAGAGCTCGCCGTTCCCAACGCCTTCTGTTCCGGATAATATTTCCTCACCGTATATCCACGGGTGACCGTTTTTTACCGACGCCGCAGCCTTTTTCGTGACTGTGAATCGGGGAAAGGATCTTTCGGTTTTCAATTTGTTTTTATCCTGCCTTTGTTTTTTGTCAATTTGAGGATGCCGATACGACAACAACAGTCGATGAGGCTATGGCTGCCATGGTGGCTGCTTGCTGCCGGGCAAGCATTTCCGCAGCTGCACCGTTAATTGCGATACTATCGGATGTATTTCCGTCAGTTGCTCTGTCGGCACATATTCTTAATGCCGCGAACATCAGTCGCTGTGATGTTCCGAGCGAGGCTCCGAAGCCTCGGTGCGCACGGAGATAGCGGTTGATCTCTTTCATTTCCGATGCGAGCTTGCCGATGTCTTCTCCCGTAAGCGCAAGAAGTGTCAACACAGGAAGCTCGTGATGCTTTCCGTATCGAAGTCCCTTTGCGCGAAGACGTTCATAAAGCATCACGGTCCGTTCAAAGCCGTAATCCTCACTGTAAGGTGAGAGAGCTATGAGATACGCACACAGAAGCCTTGACGAGGCGGGGAAGAAGCCTTTCAGCTTCAGGTAGGCTATCTCTGTCTTTTCATGAAATTCTTTTTTCGATATTCCGGACGCAGCGGCGAGAGCGGCATAGATTATGCTTTCTCCGGTAGTAAGGAATGAGTGATCCGATTTCATCATGCGATAGAAATCGTGCATAGCACCTACCGATGTGCGGATCTCGCTTTCTGTATTGCATGAAGCAAGCATATATGCCGAAGATGCAAGGTAAAAGCTCGGAGAAAAGTTCTTTCTGAGCAATCCATAGACCGAAAGCACACGGTCAAACGTTTTTTCGGGCTCAGGCTCGAGAGAGAGCATGGTTGCCGTGCAGAATCGCGTCGGAGAACTGCGGAATGTCGAGAAATTATTTGTTTTGCTTTTTATCAGAGCTGTGGATTTTCTGATTTTTTCCGGATCCGCGATCGCATTTTTTGACGCATACATACCCGCGGCAAGGATCAGAAGGGAATTGTATTCGGCACGAAAGCTCTTTGCGAGTATCTGCCGATTTCCCGTTAGGAGTTCAAGGCTGTGTAAAAGGCTTCGTTCCATAATTTCCGTAATTCTGTCAGCAGAGACGTTCTCCGGGGGCGATCATACGCTCGACCCCGTTTTCAAACACCTTACACGGGGCACCCTGTACCGTTGCACCGTTTTCGTCGATCACGATGGCGCTCTCTTCCGACAGTGCTACTAACTTATTATATTTAGTAGCGAGAATCCTTACCGCTCTGTCCCATTCGGCGTTGCGGAGCTCGGAGGTCGAGTCGCCGTAGTGGGCTATCGTCGACCAGCCGTCCATCATATCAAGCCCGTGGGTATCTTCAAGCAGGACAGCGTTCGCGTCCATATAGATTATCGGCATAATGTCATATCCGCCGATGATAGCGCCGGCAGAAGAGCCGATGTAGGTTCCTCCGTTTTTCAGATATTCTTTTATCTTCTTGTCTGCACCGCAGTCCTTTAGTGTCTTCAGCAGTCTGAAGGTGTTTCCGCCGGAGCAGAAGATCCCGCCGAATTCCGAAAGGTCGAATTCGGAGAAGACCTCGGGACTTTCACATAGCCTTGTAGAATAAATTCCGAGCTCTGCCATACTTGCGGCGAATTTGCCGTAAGCCGTAGTGTAATCGTCGGGCAGAGCGGCAAAGCGTATGTAAAGTACCGGTTTTCTCTTGTCAACATTGGCGGCAAAAAGGTCATATGCCTCCTGATTTTTGGCGACGCCTCCGCCGCCGCTGAGTATCATTTTCATATCAGGGCTCCTTTATCTGGAAAGTTATTTTTCAATGAAGATCATATTGCCGTCGGCGTCCTTGTCGATTATTGCGAGCGAATGGAGGTCTACTCCCATTTTTCTTACGGTGTCTCCGCCCGGCTGGAAGGCTTTTTCAACGCAGATCCCCGCACCGGCGACCTCGGCGCCTGCCTGCCTGACTATCTCGATCATGCCGAGAAGAGCCTCACCGGTAGCGAGAAAATCGTCGATGAGCAGGACGCGGTCAAAGGGGGATATGTAGCGTCTGTCGACTCTTATTATGTTTTCGGTCTTCTTTGTGAACGATCGCACCTTCGCGGTGAGCAGACCGTCCTCTTCCGAAATGTTTGCCGATTGGGTCTTTTTTGCGAAGACGACCGGAACTTTGAAGTAAGTGGCGGTTATGCAGGCGATCCCGATGCCCGACGCTTCGACCGTGAGGATCTTCGTGATCTCCTTATCTCCGAAAAGCCGGAAAAATTCCTTGCCGATCTCGGATATAAGGTTTATATCCATCTGACAGTTAAGAAAGCTGTCTACTCTGACAATATCGTTTCCCTTGAATTCACCGTCGCGGAGAATCCGTTCTTCCAAAAGTTTCAAAGCAATTCCTCCATAATTAAATTATGATTATTATACTCTATTTATCATCATTTGTAAATAGCTGAGGAGGCTTTTTTGTTTATGCCCGAGACAAAAATAAAAAATTTGTAATGCTGTTGCCATTTCGGGTTATATGTGATAAAAT
>CALYSG010000001.1 GCA_945485605.1 uncultured Clostridia bacterium | reverse complement strand
TGAAGAACCGCCTGGACTTTGCAATCAAGGGCTCGGAGAAGTCCGACTTCCCGCGTTATGCGCAGTTGGTCTGCCTGGCGCAGAAGTTGCAGCTCTCTTCTGCCGAGGAGCAGCTCAAGCAGGCCGAGACGCTCCTGGAGAAGGATGAAGAGGATAACCTGCTCTTGGCCGTCAAGGGGCTGGCCGCGCGCGATGTCTCGGCGATGGTCTCCTTCATCCTGGCGGCGAAGCCCGAGGCGAAGGCCGTGACCGGAGCGCTCTATGCCCTGTACCAGGAACTTCTGGCAGAAGACATAAACGACTACCAGCGGCGCGATTATCATAAGTCCGCAGGTGTTTCTTATCGCCGCCTCATAGAGGTTCTTACCGGCGGCGAAGTCCTCCGCCTTAAGGGAGAGAGACTGAGGGATGCCGACTATGTTGGGAAGCAGCTTCGTCTTGGTCGACGTGAAGAACATTCCGGTATAGTCTATATCGGTCCACTGCCACGAGAACGAGAAGAGGAATACCGTTATCAGCATCGGCACCGAAAGCGGAAGGATTATGCTGATGAAGGTCTTTATCGTACCCGATCCGTCGATGTAAGCCGACTCCTCGAGCTCGTCGGGGACTCCGCGGAAGAACTGTCTCAGAAGGAATATATAGAGTCCGTTCTTGAATGCAAGTCCTGCCGCCGAGAGAATCAGAAGTGGGAAGTAGGTGTTGTTGATATTGATCCCGTTTGCAACCTCTTCCCATCCCGCCATTCCGAGCAGTGTGAAGAGTCCGGGGCCGTCGATAAGCGCCGAGAGCGGTCCCCTTATATCAAAGCTGCCGAAAAATCCTATGATAGAGCTGTAAAGCGTTCTGTACGGAAGGATCATCGTCAGTATGACGGCGAGAAAGACGTACTTCGCACCCTTGAACTTGAACTTCGCGAGTCCGTATCCGACAAGGCAACAGCTCAGCGTCTGAATCACCGCGCAGGATATAGAAAGCATGAAGGTATTCAGAAAAGCCTCACTGTAGCTCAGCTCGTTGAATATCGCCGTATAAGTGTCAAGTGTGAAGTGCTTCGGTATAATAAGTACCGTGACATCGACGAAGTCCGCAGGCGACATGAACGAGCCCGCGATCTTCGTGATGAAGGGGTAGATAACGACGTACGATATACCGATAAGAAGTATGAGCCTGAAGAGATACCAGACGACCTTCTTTATGAAGAAGAAGGAGAGATATTTTGCTTTGAGCCGCTGCGCAAGAGGGGCACGGTCAAACTCGACCTTTACCTTCTTATGCGGATCGCGGTATGAATTCACTGTTGTATCCATTTATCTTCTCTCCTTTCTCAGTCATTTCGTCTTTGGTAGAAGACGAAGGCGGAGCATATCGCCGCGATGATACCGACCATAGCTATTACGATGAGGAAGTACATCCACGACATAGCGGTGCTCGTTCCCTTTCCGTCCGGCTGCAGATACTCATTTGAAATAAATTTCATAATGGTATTTGAGTCGGTCGTAAAGGAATCTATGACCGTATATACCGAGTTGACGAGTATCATCGGGCTTATCATCGGGAATGTGATCTTCCAGAAGGTCTCCCATGCGGTCGCACCGTCTATCTGGCACGATTCGTAGATCGCAGGAGAGATAGATTGCAGTCCGGCAAGGAATATAAGCATCTGAACGCCCGAACGGTTTACTATCTGGAATATCTTGTTGACCCAGTCGGCAACTATCTCGGCAAGCTCGGATCCGACCGCCATTCCTGAGAAGAGCGCCTGAATATCCATCGCCGAGGCGATCTGATCGGCGGCACTCGATTCGGTTCCGTCCGAGATACTTTCCTCCATGTACTCATCAAGGATGTTCTGGTTATTGATCGATTCCATAATACCGGTGGACAGGATAACCGGAATGAAGAATATCGCGCGGAAGAGTGCTCTGCCCGCCATCTTCTGGTTCAGAAGTACCGCCATGAAGAGCGAGAAGATTATAATCGCGGGGATCTCGAATATCATATCTCCGATTCCGGTTATCAGAGTCTGCACGAACTTCGGGTTTACGAACAGCGCCTGTCTGAAATACTCGAAGCCGACCCACTCCATGGTGTAGCCTCCGCCGGCAAGAGTCTCGTAAGTGAAGAAGCTCATCTTTATTGACTGCAAGACTATGGGGAAGTAGATGAAGAGAAAGCCGATCACGAACGGTGCGACGAAGATCCAGCCGGAACGCGCCTTACGCCTGTCAAGCGAGGCATGACTGCGTTTTTTCTTCTTGGCGCCGGATTTTTTCTTCGTTTCGGTGCCGTTCAGCTTAATGTTTTCAGTCATTTCTTTTGCTTCTCCTTTCTCAGTGATTTATAACCTTGTATCCGTAGCCGGGGATAGTGTACTCGACGCCGGCGTAGGTCACGGTTATAGTGAACGAATTGTAGTTAAGTATGAAGGTGCGGTAGGCTTCGTTGTCTTTTCCGTCCTTGCCGCCGTAGGTAACGGCGACGATCGAGCCGTCCGAGCTCGTGTACTTGTCAGTCTCGACGGTGGTGTTGTTCTTCTTCTTTACGTTGAGGGTCTCATTAAAGAGATCCTGTGCCTTCGTATTGTTTACGATCTCGAACTTCTCGTCGATAAGCTCCTGCTCAAGTGCGAATGCACGCACCTGTGCAAGCATCGCATCAGCCTTTTCAAGCATCTCGCAGTAGCTGTCGTAGAGTGCCTTGAGGTTCTCATACTTTTCGTCGGCGTAAGCCCTATCCTCGGCTGTCGCGGTCGCGTCGGCATCATAGAGAGCCTTAAGCGATGCGGCGTACTCGAGGTCAACTTTGAGAAGCTGGACAGAAGCCTCGGCGCTGTTGCGGAGCTTCGTCATATTTCTGTAGCCCTTATCGTCCTTGAAGATGAGAAGGTTCGTACTGATGATCTCCTGTGCTGAGCGGAGCTCTTCCTCAGCGATCATCTTTCTGTAGGAATAGAGCACGAGATTAGCTTTGTATTCTTCCTTCTCAGCCTTGCTCATGGCGTCAAAATCCTTCTCTGCCATATCGGCAAGAGCATTCGCGGATTCGGTATAGGTCTTCGCGGCGTCGACCATCTTCTTCCACTCGCTGTCGATTATCTTAAGCGCCTCATCGGATGTGTTAAGAGCATTGTTGAATTTTACGAACGCGTCTGTCGCCGCCTTCTTATCGTTCTCGACCGTTTCGTAGCCGAATACGATCGCCTTAGCCTTTGTAAGGGCTTCGTTGTAGGTCAGTTTGCGCAGCTCGTCGTAATCTCTTTCGAGAGCGGCAAGGTTGTCGCTTGCCTTCTTCGTATTGGCTACTGCCGACTCGTAGAACTGCTTTGCGCTCTGTTTCTCTATCGCGCTCGCATTGGGATCGGCAAGAGTTGCCTCGTACTTCTCCTTGAGTGACTCGGTAGCCGATTCGGCAAGGCTTACGGAGGCCTTCATATTCGCGATGCTCGAGTTTATGGAGGATACCGCGCTGTCGATCTTCGACATATAGGTCTTGTAGGTTGCAGAGGCTTCGGCAGCCTTGTTGTTCTTGACGATGTAGTCTGCCGTCTTATTTATCGCATCGGCCATCTCGGCGCTCATTCCGAAGAGACCCTTCACGGCGTCCTCGGTATACTTAACAAGGTCGGTTATCAGCTTATTCTGCGTATCGGCGGTAAGCTTCGCTCTGTAAGCGGCTTCGACCGCCTCAAATTCGGTCTTGTGAGCCGCGGCGTTTCTCGCGCCGTCAAGGTCAGCCTTCGCTGTCGTCATAGCCGTAAGCGCCGTCTCGTATGCGGCCTTCGCGGTATTGTAAGCACCCTCCTCAAGTCCGGTCTTTTCGAAGAATTCCTTCGCGGTGTCGTATGTATCCTTCACGGACGCGAGGTTGGCTTCGGCCTTTATGAGGACATCGATCAGTGCCGTGATCTCACGCGCGGTCTTTATGGCATCTGATTTGGCTACTTCGTTATAAACGGCAGCGACTGCGGTGTAATTCGCGTCGGCAGCCGCCTTCGCGATCGCTACGACCTCGCCCGTCTCATATGCCGTCTTTGCGTCATTGTACTCTTTTACGAGCACAAGGTATGCTTTGTATCCGACTTCGGCATCGGATACCGCGGTCTTTGCGGTATTCATGTCGGCAAACTTGGTTGCGAGAGCCTTGTAGGCATCGTCGCTGTTTGCGGCGACAGCGGCATCGACTCTGTCGGCTACTGCCTGAGCGGCGTTGCGGTCAGCCTCTGAAAGTGCCTCATATTCAGCCTTTCTCGTGTTGGCTGTGTTGCGTTTGTTTGTTGCATTCTCGGTATTCGATTCGCTCGGATTGACACTTGCCTGAGCCTCCGCCGCCGCTGCCTCGGTATTAGCCTGAGCATAAGCCGCGAGCTTTTCGAGAGCGGTCTTGAGCGCGCTATCGCTGCCCGCAAGAGTCTTGTAGGTGTCATTGAGTGCCGAATAGTAGAGAGCTATCTTCGTATTGTAAGCGTAAGAAGCGTCGGTGTAAGCCTTCTCATCGGGTTTCGCGGCGGTCACCTTACTTGCTGCCGTCTGACGGGCTTCGGCAAGTGCGATCGCATTCGCGACATCTGCCTCGGAAACGCCGGCAGCTATTGCCGCAGCCTTCGTCGTCTCCTTGTTGGAAAGCAGGGTAGCGATCCTTGTGATCGTGTCGTTTGTCTCGGTCACGTTCTTGTCATAGGACTTCTTCGCTACATCGTAGACCGATGCGGCGTCGGCAGCCGTGAATGCGGCAAGTACCTTTTCAATGAGAAGCTCGGAGACCATAGAAACGATGACGCGATCCGCCTCATCGGCGGCTACGGTAAGGGCAGCGCTCTCGTCTCCGATACCTTCGGCAACGGCATCAACGATCTTCTTGGCGGCATTTTCCTTAGCGGTGGCCGCTTCGGCATCGCTGAAGTAAGTGCCCGCCGTAGCGGCGAGTCTTGCCGCCTCGGCAGCGCCGGAGTTCGCGGCGGCAGCCTTCAGTTCAGCGGCAATGCTGTTGACCTTTGCGGTTATCTCGGTCCTCTTTGCATTATCGGTTACGCCGACGAGCAGAGCGGTGAGCGCATCGGTTACTGCGCTGTCAACAGCTGACTTTATCTTGCTGCTGACAGAATCCGCGGCATCCTTCTCGCCCGCAGCAAACGCCGTGGCGCTGTAAACTGCCTTCTGTGCCTCGGCAGCTGCCTTCAGAGCATTCTCGGACGCCTTTGCAAGGTCTGCGCAGATGTCGATATAGCTCCTGTCGATCAGTGCGGCGTGCTTTGCCGCGGCAGTAATGTAGGAGGCAACGCGGGCGAGCTCGGCTTCCGTAGCCTTTGCCTGCGTCATAGGAGTCTTTCTGAGGGCAAGAGCCTCTGCGATCTCCTTCTTTGCGGCGGCGGCTGCCTCTTCGGCTGCCTTAAGCTCTTCCTCTTTTCTCTTGTTCTCTTCGTCCTCTATCACCTCATCGGGATCGGGAACGCGGGAACCAACGAGGAATTCGTGGTCAATTATGAGTTTTGTCTGCAGATCGCTCAGAAGATCGTTCAGCTCGACATACATATCAACAAGGTCATCTCTCCAGATATCGTATCTGACAGAGTAATGCTCGCTGAGTCGGAAATCGTCCTTAAGCTTCTGAGTGTTCTGATAAGAGATTACGAAGTAGAGTCCGGCACCGTTTTCGATGGCCTTCAGGAACGCATACTCGATATCGCCCTCTTCGTTGATAGGCGTACCGGCGAACTGGAGGTATCCGTGAAGCACGACACCTATAAAGGGCACCGCGTTGCTCGAATCGTTATAACGGCTCGAATTAAGCGGCATATTTATAATGTAGTCGGCGTATCTCCAGGTGTAAGCGTTTCCTCCGCTCGTCATTATCTTAAGCGCGTTTCCGGAGGCATTGATCGTGTTGTTGAGTTTTTTAAGCGCGTCGATCGTATATTCCTTCGAATCCTCGCGGTTCAGCGGATCCTCTTCGTCGAAGTCCGAGTTGAGGTCGGTACCGAGAGTCGAAACCGATATGCCGGTCGGGTCGTACTTAAGGTAATTAGAGAGCAGCTTGGTGATAAATTTGTCGTACCTTGACGCCGAGATCGCGAGCTCGTAGTAACCTACGTACGCCTGATACGTCGCGCTGAAGTAACGGCGCATCGTGTAACGGTTATCTATCGTCTTTACGGCGTCCGTCTTGAGGTCCACACCGTCGAAGTTCGCCTGATTCTCAGAATATACAAAGTCGAAGTCCGGGAAGACACCGAAGTTGTTCTCCTTCGAATACTTCACAAGATCAGCAAAGCCCGATGAGCCTCCGACAGCCTTTTCCCAGTTGAGGTTATAAGGCATGACCGAGTACATACCGCCGTTTGCATATCCCGTGAGCTTAAAGTTGATGTTTGCGGCATTCTTTACGTTTTCTTCTCCGGCAGAGGTCGTGTTACCGCTGTTCACGAGCTCCTCGGTCTTCTTCTTTATATCGCCCGACAGATCGTTGTACATCGTCTTGACGTCCTCGAAGGTCGTCAGAGGTGTCATTACGTCGACCGGGATCGAGAAGATCTTCTCGGTCGTCATAATAGCGCCGTAGGTCTCGATATAGAGAGGAATATTTGCCGAAACGTCGCTTTCGGTAAGTCTTGTAAGGACGTTCTGCTTTTCAAGGTAGTCGCGGTATGCGACCGCCATGCCCATCCATGAGCATTCGTAGTATTTTGAGAGGTTATTCTCTTTTGCAAGCTCATCGTCAGAGAGCATTACGTATCTGACCTTATAGTTACCGACGTATTTTCTCTCCGAAACGACGGTCATTTCCTTATTCGAGCCGACAGAGATCGCGTCAGCCATATTGTAGCTGTCCTTCGGTCTCGGGTAGAAACTCATCTTGACCGTGTTATAGATGCTCTTTGCGCTGAGGTGGACCGTCGTCAGCTTGGCGAGAGCGTCACCCTCCTCGATTATCGCGAGGAAGCCGTGATCTTCGTCAACGTCCTTCGTTCCGTACACCGCGGGGGTCTTAACGGTTCCGTCCTCGTTGAGGACCTCCTGCTTGATGACCTTCGTGTAGTCGGTCTTCTTTCCGGTCCAGTGCTCTACGATACCGAAAACGGGGTATCTCACCGTTTCCTGATGCTGACCCGCGATCGTATGGTATGCAAAGTCGGTACCGTAGATCTGCGCATATGCATCGTGGTGAGCACCGTCATTCAGCTGCTGGAAGTCGAACAGTGCACCGGAGCCGTCCGGGAAGAAGTTGTATCCGTCGCCTCCGTCGCTCCAGTCGCCGTCGTTCCTTCCGGCACCCATGTAAGGGATCATCTCGATATTCTCAAGCAGATATATCGATTCGTCGAAGCGTATTCCGTTAGCCGGCATACGCACGACAAGACCGTCTTCATCGACAGTATACTCGAGAGCGACCTTGAAGAGGACGGGCGATTTTGCCATCGCCTCGTATTCGGTCAGCTCATGGTCGTTGTCAAGCTCCTCGTAGGTGTAAGTCGGTGCGTAGTCCTTGATATACGATTCGACCTTCCTCATCTGTGAGGCATTGTCCTTGACCGTTGTATCGATAATGTAGATAGGCATCTGCTTGACTATCGGATACATGGCAAGGATCGAAGAACGCTCGGCGTCGGTCGACGCGTTGTCAAGGTTCTTTTCAATGTAGTACGAGGTAAACTTTATGACCGCGAAGCACTCATACTCAAATCCGTAGTCGGACTTTTTGAGTCTTTCACCCGAAAGAGGTGCTCCCTCCATATCGAAGTTCGGATCGATGAACTTTTTTACGTAGTCGTAATATCCGTATTCCTCGCCCGGTTCGGCTCCCTTATCGAGAGCATCGCCGAATTTCTTCTTACCGTCGCTGACCGTACCGATAATGGCGTTGGGGTCGATAACGAGGATTTCCTCGGTATTGGCGGTCTCACGCATCTCGCGAAGGATCCTCTTCTCGAATCTTTCCTTGCTTATGCGCATAGGAACAAGCATTCTCGCTTCCTCGCGTCCGATCGAGTACTCTATGCGGATACCGTTCTTTATGTACTCAACATTGATCTGATTTCTCGCCGCAGCCTCGATGCAGCTGTAAAGCTCCTTCGGGTTGTTGTTATCGATGTAGGTGATAACTATCTGCGACATAAGCTGCTTCTTGACGCTGAGAGCGGTGCTCTTGTCCTTCTTGCCCGGTGTGACCGCGGTGTATGCTGCGTTTGAAAGGTCCCACGGGTTTGTGAAGAGGAGCTCTCCGGTCACGATCTTCTCGGTCGCGACCTCTCCGCTGATCGGGTCAACATACATTCTGTAGCCGTTCTTTTCCCACATAAGGTCCATGCTCGCGACCTTTTCCTGCGGGGTATTGAACCTTGAGGACTCAAGGTTCTTTTCTATCGTCAGCTCATAGTTCACGGAGTCTTCCTTGAACTTGCTTGACCCTTCGGCGTTGCCGTTTTCGTCGTAACGGGTAAGAGCACCTGCTCCGACCGTCACGGTCCCGCACAGCATCAGCACAGCCAAGAGAGCCGACAGTATTTTCATTACATTTTTCATATTATCCCTCCGACTATGCGTTGTACCTTATCTCGGTGATGATGTTTGTGACGAAGCTGACTACTTTTCCGAGAAGTGTTACGAAGAGTACGCTGATAAACATTATGAAGATTATTCCGATAAGCGTACCGATCGTCGTTACAAGGTTCTTACCTATCGAATAGTCATGTGTTACCATCATACCGGTGAAGATCAGGAGTCCCGCCCAGATAAGTCCGACGTTCGTGATAAAGTTCAGTACGTCTATCTCGGAGCTTACCATGAAGTTCGAGGCAAACGTCGTCGGAATCAACGTAAGGATTACCGGGAGAAGCGAATACCCGACCGCTATGACGATATCCTTGAAGCTGCCCTCGCCGTCAAAGAGCGTCGTAAGACACCAGTTTGCGATCGCCCAGAGCATAAGCGGCAGGACTACTTGCACCGCCTGTTCGACTATCGTCGTATAGACCGTCTGCTGATTTACCGAGTAACCCGAGCCGACCGCCTTATAGAAATACGCGACGATCGTCAGCAGAATAAAGACTATCGCAGCCCTCAGCGAGCCTCGTTTCTCATGCTTCAGATCCCAGAAGCCGTCGAACGGGTGGAAGATCACGTGGAAGCCGTAGAGCAGCTCCTCCTTGAAGTTTCTCTTACCTCCGGCGACAGCCGCGCGGCTGTTGACCTTAGTTGCATACCTCATAAAGAAGACGCATCCGACGATGATCGCCACAGCCCCGATCGGTATAAGCAGGAGCCACTTTGTGATCCATGCCTTACGGATCTCCTCATACGAGCTCGAGTAGTTCGAGGTATCGTATGCAGCTTTGAAGTACTCTATTGATTCCTCGTACTGACCGTTTCTGTACATCGACTGACCTATACCTATATAAGCCGCGTCGTAGTTTGAGTTTCTCTTCAGTATCTCGAACCAGTCATCGACCGCCGTGTCGTACTGACGGGCGTTCTGATGTGCGAGAGCCTGGATCAGTGTCTTTCCGTACTCTGTCTGGCGGAATACCGTGAAGCTCTTGTTGTTCTTATCGAGCAGGAGCATCTTGTAGTTCTGATTTCCGTCGGCATCGTAATTGCGCTGATAGACTATACCTGCAAGAAGGTCGATGTTTCCGAGCTGTCCGCCGTTCTTCTGTCCGAAGGCGAAGAGCAGGTTCCCGTCGAAGTCATAGGTGAAGATCCTCGATCTCTTGCTGTCGGCGATCGACCAGGTCTTCTCGGGTCCGACCGCGGCGTCGATTATCGAGGAAGCTCCGCCGTTTTCTTCGTTAGCGGCACCGACCTGAACGTCACCGGACGGCGGCCAGAAGCCATTACGTCTCATGATCTCCTCTCCCGCGGGGTTGAGGAGCTTGACGGGAGCGTAGTCACCGCTCTTTGACTTCTTCTTTATTGCATTCTGCTGAGTTTTCTCATTGATCTTGTTCGTAGTGACATAAACGAAGCCGTCGCTGTTTATTGCGATGTTGTTGAACTCGGTCGGAACGACCTTTGCCGACTGTGCTCTCTGCTCGTCGGTCTGGAAACGTCTCCAGATTATATCCCAGGTCGAGAGCGAGGATTTCTGCGCCCCGATAAACCCGGTGAAGTCGCCGTCACGTGTCATCATGATAACGCCCTGGTTGGTCGTTGACGACACGACGTAAAGTCTGTCGTACTGGTCAACCGCGATCGCGACCGGCTTATAGACCGAGTCGTTCTCGAAGAGCTCGTCTTCGGGGGCTTTGATTATGTCGATGAAGTTGAACTGACGGTCAAAGGTAACTATTCTGTTCTTATCTGTATCGCAGACATAGATCGTGTCATCGGTGATGAAGACACCCTTCGGTCCGCACAGCGTATCGGGGTTACCCTGATCGTTATCAAAGTCCTTTATTATGTGCTTAAGCTTGAAGTTATTGTCAAGTACGACGATACGGCTGTACTTGGCGTCCTTCGTATCGGCTGCCGAGTCGGCTATATATACCCAGCCGTTCTCGTCTACCTCGATATCCGAGGGTTCTTTGAGAGCCTTCAGAATATCCGATCCGCCGGTAAGACCTATATAGTCCGAGGTTATCTCGATCTCGGGAACATAGGCGTCGGGCGAATTCAGCGGATAGCCCTTAAGCGCGTAGGTATAGGTCTGATATGACTTTGCGCCGACCGGAAGCGAGCACAGAATAATTATTATGAAGATCACTGCCAGCACGGCACTTATTCTTTTTACCATACTCTGCCTCCTTTTTTAATCCTTCATACCGCTGGAGCCCATCGTCTCGATGATGTTTGACTGGGTTACGACGAATACCAGTATTGGGACCATCATCATGATGACCTGCGCCGCGGCACCGGCACCGGCACGCTTGATACCTCCGGCGACGATCTGCTGAATTGCGTAGTTAAATGATTTGAGCTGCTCGGATTGAATGTAGATAGACTGTCCCGCATTCCAGAGGCCCTGGAAGCAGTAAATGATAAGAGTCAGCCACGCGGGCTTTACCATAGGCATCGCTATCATCCAGAAGGTCCTGAACTCGCTCGCACCGTCAAGACGTGCAGATTCGAGCACCGACTCGGACACCTGCGAATCCATGAACTGCTTCATAAGGTAAAGACCGAGAGTCGTACAGAAGGCGGGGACTATCTTTGCAAGGTAGGTATCTACCCAGCCGAGACGGCTCATGATGAAGTAGTTTGTGATCGACGTAACCGTCGAGTGGAACATGAGGGACATTCTTATCGTCTTGAACATCCACTTTCTTCCGGGGAAGTGGATCTTCGAGAAGGCGTACGCCGCCATCGACGAGAGGAAGAGGTTTCCGACCGTTCCGGTGACCGAAACGAGGACCGTATTGAATATGTACCTTGAGAAAGGCACCCACGAAACATTCATCTGAACGAAGAGGTCCTGATAGTTCTTGAAAGTAGGTCTGTAGACTATGAATCTCGGCGGGAACAGCCAAAGCTCGTCAAGCGGCTTGAATGACTGCGCGATCGCGTACCACATCGGCAGGAACATAAATACGCCGAGTATCACAAGGATAAGTGTAATTCCGATATCGCCTCCCGTAGAACGGCTGAGGACGACTCTGTGTTTTCTTGTTCTTAATCTTGCCATATCACTTACCTACCTTCGAAATCAGTTTTTTGACCAGCAGGTTCGCCGATATCATGATAGCGAACAGAACCACAGCGATCGTTGACGAATAACCTATCTCAAATCGCGTACTTCCGTAGTCGTTCAGATGGTGCATTATCGTATGCGCCGCGTAGTCGACAGACGGGAAGCCGCAAAGTGCGGTAACGACCGATCCGAAGCCGAACGAGTTCGTGATCGACATGATAGCACCGAACATCAGCTGAGGCTTCATACTCGGAAGGGTTATGTACCAAAGCTCCTGCCAACGGTTTCTGATACCGTCAACGGCTCCCGCCTCGTATAGTGAGCGGTCGATACCCTGAAGACCGGCGATGAACGAAAGGAACGCCGTTCCGAGGGACTGCCATAGAGCAACTATGATACAAAGGGGCATTACGTATTCGGCTTTTTCGAACCAGTTGATCTCCTCGGTTATTATCTGGAGCTTCATAAGCCAGGCGTTTGCCCAGCCGTAGGCGTCTCCCGAGAAGAGTGTCTTCCAGATGAGGTAGACCTCACCCGAAATTGACGGCGCGTAGAAGACCAGGGTAACAAGCGATCTGATCTTCGGCGACAGCTCGTTTATGAACCACGCGACCATAAGAGACATAATGTAGGACGCGGGTCCGACGATACACGCGAATATAAAGGTATTCTTGCAGGCTATGAGGAATATATCGTCATCAAGGAACAGTCTCGCATAGTTATCGAGAAAGACGAAATTCGGTACCTGCAACATATTGAAGTCTGTGAAACTGAATACCACCGAAAGCAACACAGGGCATACCGTGAAGAGTGTGAATAGGATCACGAAGGGAGCGATCATCACATATCCCGCCCAGTTACGCTTCATTTCCTTCAGCGTCCACTGGAGCTTCGACATATCCTTGCGCGCCACAGCTTTTTTCTTTGTCGTATTCTGTGACATAATTATCTCCTTACATCGTTATTTGCGTTGCTATGTCAATACGAGAATCTGTAATCTCTCAGAGCCGCTGCCGCAGTATCGATGAAGTCCGCGACCTCAAAGAGATCCGAATACTGCGTCGCGCGGAGTCCGTCGGATGCCGCTTCAAGCGCCTCGATCTTCTCAAGCGATACCCTTGCCTTCTGTGAATCAAGGTTCGCTATCGCTTTTCTGAGCGCCTCGATCTCTGTCTTGTACTGAGCCTTTGCTCCGTCGCTGAGCGAGTCGAGCTTAGCCTCCGCCTGAGCTATTCTCTTGCTTGCAAGCGTCTCACCGATCTCAAGAGTCTCAAGTCCGAACTCATCGCGCTTTCTCGTGATCTCCTTATTGATCGTGTTTATATACTTGAGCAGTGAGGTCGTCGGGTTCGCGTTCTTATCGTAAGCGGCAAGGAATGCGAACTTCGTATAACGGCCTATAATATACGATCCGGGGTAGTTGGGTATTGACGCAAGGTTGTTGAACTGTGCCGAGAGCTGCTTATACTCCTCGGTCGTCCACGGCATACTTTCGAGAGCCGTGATGTTTGCCGTAGCGTGCTTTGCCGAGTCACCGAGTATAGCTACCATCTCGTTCGAGTAGTTGACCTGACATTCGGGACCGACGTGCCACTTCATAAACGACCATGCCGCCTCGGTATTTTTGCATCCGTTTATCATCGAGATAGCCGAAACCGTGGCAACGGCAACATTATTGATGTTTTCAACGACCTTCTTGCCGTCCTCGTAGACATATCTGCCCGCATCGTCGGTCTTGTAGGTCGCGATACCGGGGATCGGGTAGAACGACCAGAGTCCGCGGATCTCGGTCGCAAAAACGATGAGCTGGTTATAGGTTCCGTTGTATCCCGCGATACCTATCGGCATCTCGCCCGTTCTGAAACGGTTCGAGAAGTCGTACTTATACGGGAATGAATACATCGTGAAGAGGTTACACATATAATCGAAGGAGTCGAGCGCGATATTCGAGTCAAGGTTGATCCTCATTCCGTCGTCGGCAAAGAGCTTGCTTCCCTTCTGATAGAGGAAGATCTTATAGTCGTTCGACATACCGATCTGCATATTCTTCGACTCAAGCGTCTGTATTGCCGCCTGAACGTCGTCCCACGATTTCGGGATCTCTATCCCGAGGTTTGCAAGGATGTCGTTTCTCACGAACATCATCGAGAAGGTCTGCGTCTCGGGGAGACCGTAGTAGTGCATGATGTTGTCGGCATCGGGAAGTCCGAGCGTATACATCGCCGCCTCGTTGAACTGGACCTTATCGTTCTTTATCTTATTGCCGTTTTCATCGAGCTGATACTTATAGGTATAAGTCCTGCCGCTGAAGGTCGAACCGGTCTCATAGAGCCATCCTTCCGCGGTGAAGCTGTAATATGTCTTACCCGCGCGGTCGGTGCATACGCCGGAGCCGTCGGCGTTGTACTTTATCGTGTACATCGCGACGCCGTCGGTCGACATAGCCTTGATCTCCTTACCCGCTTCGCCGGTTATTATATAATTCTGAGCCTTCAGATCATATATAAGATCGTCAACCGTCTTATGCTCACGCAGGTAGGTGTCGGTCAGCTCATAAAATCCTTCGAAGTTCTCTATATTCATAAGAGCTCCGCGGATAGCATAGTTGATGATGTTATCCTCACCGATACCGATATAGACATCGGGACCCGATTGGGCAAGTATCGAAGGAAGCAGCGAGCCTCCCGCCACGAGCTTAAGGTTGACAAGGTGTCCGGTCTGGGGAGTAAAGTCATTGTTTATAAGGCTTCTGATGACCTGTGTCTGGTCACGACCGTAGGCAAGCCAGACATCGATAGCCTCTTCGTTCTCACCGGCATTGGTCGCACCCATGCGGTTGTAGTTACGCCAGAAGCTGTACCAGAACTTCATGAACTCGTGTCCGATCGTCTGTAAGAAGTTTGCCTTTCCGGCGGGAAGCGCTTCTCCGGGAGCCTGAACGACGAAATAGTCGAACTGAAGCGGCTGAGTCTTATTGTCGTTGATCCATGTACCGAGAGTACCTATGTAGGTCTTCAGCTGGTCAAGGTTCTTTGCAACGTTGTCCTCGTCGGTTCCCATCTCCTCAAGGAGTCGGACTATCTTATCAAGTGTAGCTGCGTTTGAGCTGCTCTGACCGGCGATATTCTTAAGCTCCGCCGAGATGTCGCTGAGTCTTCTCGACTCAACTACGAGTCCCTGCATGGTATCGGGCATTATACGGTAGAAACCGTAGTCGCGGTACTGGTCGGGCTCGGCTCCGGTGAGCTTCAATATATTAAGGTAGTAACTGTTTACGTTAGTAAGCGAAGTGCTTACCGCGCTGACGATCGAGCCCATGTCGCCGAGGGCGACCTCAAGCTCCATCGTGTAGGTCACGCCCGCCTTGAAGTAGAACTCAAGGTTGACGCTCTCCCACTTTGAGCTGCCGTCCTCCTGCTTGATCTCCTTTGCATACTTGAGCGGAGAGACCTGCCAATCGGTCGAAAACTCAAATCTGAGGTTGGTGGCTTCGGCAAAAGGAACACCGTTGTAATATCCGTCGGCGTCCTTATCAAGTCCGTCGCTGTAAAGGTACAGCACACGCGACGAGAAGATACCGTCGTTAACGTTCTGGCGGTAACGGGTTACAATATTATATAAGCCGTCCTTATCGACAGTAAAGCGATATCTGATCCTCTGACCCGAGGTCTGCCATTTCTCTCCGCCTATCGTGTTGAGGATAGTCTTTGACGTGTCGGAGGGAGAGGTGATCGCGGAAGAAGAATCCTCGATCGGATAGATCGTCTGCGAGGTCGTTGCGAAGGGAAATTCCGCCTCGAACTTCAGCTTACCGGTTCCGGCGGTGAAGCCCTTCTCGGCATAGCTCTTCTTCACGTCCTCATAAGACGGGCGATCCTCGGCGGGGCAGAGCGTTATCGACTTTATGACCATCGCCTGGCTCTTCGCGAGAAGGCTTATCTCGTTTGCACCCGGCAGGAATACAAACTCAAAGTTCCTTGAATAGAAGCCGTCGACATCCTTGCAGTTATACTCGAGCCATTCGGGGACGCGTATCATGTTGCTGCGGATCTCGTTGCCGTCGATATCCTGCGTGAAGAGGCGAAGGGCATTCTCCTGCATCTTTCCCGTGGTATCGAGCGACCAGCCTTCCTCGGGTAATTCAAGTGTTATCGAGGAACGGTCTGCGGCGACGGTGTACTTTATGCCGCACTTCTCCGCCTTCTCTATGTAAGGTGTAACATCGGCATACTCGTAGGTCTTGGTGCCGTCGGCGGCAACATTCGTCTTAACGGTCTCCATCTTGATCGTGTAGACGTTCTTCCATATCTTCGGAAGCACAAGGTAGCGCGCCTCGGAGAAGGGTATCGTACCGTTTATCTTAAGTATGCGCTCAATGGAACCCGACTTGTCGGTGGAGATCGAGTTGCCCTCGGCATCCACGAGTTCAAGCGCGGGGTAGTACTCTATTTTAATGTTGTACTTTGCGGTCGAAGGTATATTGAGCTTATAAGCAAGCTCGCCCGAGTCACCGACGAAGAGTCCGATCGACTCGCCCTCGGCGGGCACATAGGAAGCATCGACTATTGTGGCAATACCGGTCTTTTCATCGACTTTAACACGGTATACCTTCGAGTCGGTCTTTTCGGCATTGTAGCTGAGCGCGTCGATAACTATCGGTTCTCTTCCCGGTTTTGCACTCGCAAAGGGCTCCTTCGTCGAATAATCGGCGTAGGAGAGTGCGTTAAGCAGCTCCCTTACGTCGGCAAGCGTCGTATCGGTCGTCGAGCCGCCCGAAGTGCTTCCCGATGACGTCTCTGCGGCAGAAGCCGCGACGACGCATCCGGCAAGGCATGAAAGCGCCAATACTAACGCAAGAATTCGCCTGAATAGGTTTTGCTTCATCTGGATTTTCCTCCTGACAGATAGTTGCGTTCGCCTTTCGGGCAAACGACTTGATAAAAGCCCGCGTCCGTCGCCGCCGTTCTTTTCCGGTCCCTCCGCGACTTCGGAGATCTCCCGGTCGGAGTCTGAGGCGTGCAAACGCAGAAACGTCCGTATCATACCGCGCCGGAGCGCGTCGGATCACCTTTTTCTTCGGAAGAATCCGCATCGCCTCCCGGCGACTCCGGGAGGCGATATATACGGTCGGTATTTTTTGTGGCATTATAATATCACAATCAAAAAAACTTGTCAAGCAACTAAATGTGACCGAAAACTGCGCTTTATACCGATTTTCCGCACTTTGCTCACCTCATGAACACCCGTTCATTCTTTCTTTAACACTTTGATTTTGGGTATTTTTCACCTTTCGCATCAAACCGCCGCGCAAGGTAAGCTGTATTTACTCAAAAAGGCTTACTTTTCTGCTTTCTACAAGCAGTAAGAGCATTTTTTGTTCTTTTTTAACAAAAGCCATCCGGGCTCTCACAGATAGGTAAATTATATTTACCGACGATGCGCGTCTTAGTTGCCTGCGCAACGATTCGGTACCTTCGTTTTGATGTACATACTGCACAAATCGGAAGCCTGAATTTCTACACCTTTGACACAGAGGAAATTTTCTGAAAAACGGCTCTTTTTTTGTCTCTTTCGGCACAGATCAAAGCTAAATTTGTTTTTATGTTGCATTTGTAACAGTATTTTACATTTCTCCTATATATTTGCGAAATCTCTTGCGGTTAAACAGCAAAAAGCTCCTGCGTCAGGGATCGTCCCCTACGTAAGAGCTTTTTTTGTTTCATATATGGGACATACAAATGTTCCGCGCGACGATCGGAGAGCAGGTATTAGGTCAGCACAAGCGAAAATTCCCGTGCATGGCTGATACCCACGTGCAAAGGCGCTTCGCGGCGCAGGCAAAAAACGCAGCCCGAGTTTTCGCGGAAAATCTTCGGATATCCCCCCTGTATTGTTATGAGGTCCTCGTCTTTGCCAAAGCGACGCAGATCACAGCCCCGGCGCGCGCACGCTTCAAAAGAGAGATGCAGGAATTCATTGTCGAACCCGTAGTCACAACGTCATCGACAAGAATAACATCGAACCCGGCAAGGTCGGTATCCTTCGCCGTTCGGAAAGCCTCGGCAGCATTTCTGTGCCTTGAAATCGGATCAAGGCTCTTCTGCATACGGCTGTGCTTTGACCGATAGAGGACAGTCTCATGCCTTATACCCGTCACACGTGAAATTGCGAGCGACAGCTCGAGCCCCTGGTCAAATCCGTCGCGGCGCTCGGAGCGCGCACTCCTCGGTGCATAGGTCACTATCGCGCGTGAAGGCTCACTTCCCCTTTCGGCAAGCTCCGAGAGTATCCCGGGCGCGAGCTGCCGTGCGGCAAAGTCAAAAGCACGTCCGTCAAGACAATGCTTCATTCTGAGTACCAGTCTGTCGATCGCACTGCGATTTCCCGCCCGGTAAAACGCAAGCTTTACAAGTCTGCCGTTATCGTCTCTCGGCATAAACTCGCCGTGACAGCGGCAAAGGGGCGCGGGAAGCCCGCAATCAACGCATATCTCTCTTTTTTCGCTCTCGAATTTCGCGCGGCAGACCGGGCAGAGAGTGCTCTCCTCGTCCCCGAGCCTTATCGGGTCGAGGCAAACGGGGCACTTAAATACGCAAAGAAAATTTTCAAGTGTCTGATTCATCTTTCTTTAAGTCTCAGCATAAGCCCGGTGTACCTCATTGATTGCCTGACGTTATCAACCATTCTTTTGATTGTTGCTTCCTGTCCTACGAGTATTACACGCCGTTGTGCTCTGGTTACGGCGGTATAAAGCAGGTTTCGAGTCAGCAAAAGCGTCGGTGTCGAAGCGCAGACCGGTATTATCACCGTTCGGTACTCACTTCCCTGACTCTTATGCACGGTCACGGCGTAAGCTGTCTCAAGATCCTCGAGCAGATCGTGATCGTATTCGACGATCCTTCCGTCAAAGTCGACCGTCACCGACGAGCGCCTTATCTCGCGGATAACGCCGATATCGCCGTTGAATATTCCCTGCCCCGTTTTTTTATCATCGTCACTCTCCCACTCAAGGTCGTAATTGTTCCGTGTCTGCATGACACGATCGCCCTCGCGGAAGAGTATATCGCGGTACTTTATCTCCTTTTTACCGTGTGCAGGAGGATTAAGCGCCGCCTGAAGAATAATGTTAAGATTTTCCGTGCCTGCCTCGCCGCGGCGCGATGGCGCGATGACCTGAATCCCTTCGCGCTCCGACTCACCGTAAGCCTTCGGAAGTCGGTTTGCGTAAAGATCGGCAACCGTCTGTGCCGCTTCGCGGTCGGTACGGCGGGATATGAAGAAGAAGTCGTTGTCCTTCACCGACAGCTCGGGCATCCTGCCATCGTTTATCGCGTGAGCATTCGTTACGATAAGGCTCTCCGAGGCCTGCCTGAATATCTCCTTGAGGCAAACTGTCGGAAACCTTCCGCTGTCGATTATATCGCGAAGGATATTTCCGGCACCGACGGACGGAAGCTGATCGGCGTCCCCGATGATAAGGAGTCTCGCACCGGGCTTTATCGCCTGAAGCAGAGCGTACATCAGCGGGGTGTCTATCATAGACGCTTCGTCGACGATAATAACGTCCTCTTCAAGCGGATAGTCGCCGTCCCGGTTGAAATCGTTACGCCCGTCGTCCTCCGAATATCCCATTTCGAGGAGTCGGTGGATCGTTTTTGCCTCGTGTGAGGTCGCCTCCGACATACGCTTTGCCGCTCTTCCGGTAGGAGCACAAAGGGCGACCTTAAGCTTCATATTATCAAAAATACTTATAAGCGCACGGATCACCGTAGTCTTTCCGGTCCCGGGACCGCCGGTTATGACCGTCACGCCCGAAGACAGGGTGTTCGATATCGCCTTTCTCTGAAGCGCGGCGTATTTTATCCCGCTGTATATCTCCGATCGGTCGATAAGCCTCTCTATATCCGAAACATCTGCGGCGGCGCAGAGCTTGTCGAGCAGGACGAGCCTCGCGGCGATAAACTGTTCGGCGTCGAATACCTTCGCCGAATATATAAGGTTCTCGCCTCCCGCCGGGAGGTATTTGAGTTTCCCCGAGCCGAGCAGGCGGTCGATCGCAGCATCGGCATCGTCTTCGCTGACAGAGAGCAGCTCAGCCGACGCCGCGGTCAGCTTCTTTCTCGGAAGGCAGACATGCCCCTGCTGTCTTTCATTTCTGAGAAGAGTATAAAGTATCCCCGAATCGACACGGTCCGGCGAAGACTTTTCCACCCCGAGGCTCTCTGCCATCCTGTCGGTACGCTCAAAGCCGACGCCCTCTATCTCTCCGCAGATGATGTAGGGATTCTTCCGTGCAAGCTCTACCGCATGCGAGCCCCACTTCTTATATATTCTGACCGTTGCGGAGGGCCCGAACCAATCGCGGAAGAATAGCATCGCCTGTCTTATTCCCGCCTTTTTGCAAAAATCCTCGTGGATCTCGAGCGCCTTCTTTTTTGAGATACCGGGGATATTCGAGAGCCACTCGTGGTGATTTTCTATCACGTCGAAGGCGTCCTCGCCGAATTCGTCGATAATATTGCGCGCGGTCTTGGGCCCCACTCCCCTGATCGTGCGTGACGCGAGATACCGTAGCATCGAAGCCTTGTCCGCCGGAAGGTTCTTCTCAAACGACGCGACCGAAAACTGCCTTCCGTACCTCGGATTGTGCACCCACCTGCCGTAGAGGATAAGGCTGTCGCCCTCCGCAAGGAACGGCAGATAACCGACGGCGGTGATAAGGTCACCGTCCCCGGTCGCAAGGTCGAATATCGTATATCCGCTGTCCTCGTTCGAGTAGATTATCTCCTCGACGCTGCCGGCAACACGCTCATTGCCGAGACTGTCGCTCTCCGCCACTTTTTTCCTCCGCAGGATCCTTTATAATGAATATTTTCGCACGACTGCCGATATCGAGAGTCCTTAACAGCTCTCTTGCAGGACTGTTTTCATTGACAAGCAGGCATATCCTGCCCTCCGGGAAGCGCAATGACGCCTCACCGATCCTTTCGAATATGCTCTCGGCGTCATCCGAATCGCAGATCTCTATCGCAGTTGAAAAGGGCGACACGAGTTCCGAGATAAGGAGCCTTACCATGCAGTAAGCCCCGAACACAGAAAGCATTGCCATAATACACGCAAAGACGGTCTCAAACATTGCGTTGACCTCCGGATATCTTTTTTATAAGGATATTCGGAGGCATTGAGATTTGACATTGTTTCAGCCGAGAAGCGCTCTGAGCTTTTCCGTATAGTCGAGAGCTTCCCACTTTACGCCGAGCTCCTCACGCCCGATGTGTCCGTATGCGGCGAGAGGCGCGTAGATGGGCTTTCTCATATCGAATCTCTCAATGATGGCGGCGGGACGGAGGTCAAACAGCTGTTTGACCGCATCGGCGATCCTGTCGTCGCCTATCCTTCCGCTGCCGAAGGTATCTACCCTAACCGAAACGGGCTTTGCGACGCCGATCGCATAGGCTATCTGTACCTCGCAACGGTCAGCGTATCCCGCCGCTACGATATTTTTCGCAATATGGCGCGCCGCGTAGCTTGCCGAACGGTCGACCTTCGTCGGATCCTTGCCCGAGAAGCATCCGCCGCCGTGACGCGCGTATCCGCCGTAGGTATCGACTATTATCTTGCGCCCCGTAAGTCCGCTGTCGCCCGCGGGGCCGCCGACCACGAACCTGCCGGTCGGGTTTACGAGGATACGGGTGTCTTTAAGCAGGGATCCGGGAATGATCCGATCTATTACCTGCTCCTTTATATCGCGGCTTATCTTATCAAGTCCGACATCGGGACTGTGCTGAGTCGATACTACGACCGTGTCGACTCTGACCGGGGTATCACCGTCATATTCTACCGTCACCTGAGTCTTTCCGTCCGGACGGAGGTAAGGAAGCGTACCGTTCTTTCTGACCTCGGTAAGCCTCTTTGCCAGCTTATGCGCAAGTGATATCGGAAGCGGCATAAACTCAGGTGTTTCGTTGCAGGCGTAGCCGAACATAAGCCCCTGATCGCCCGCGCCCGTGTCAAATCCGTCGGTCTGTTCGCCCTCTTTAGCCTCCTTCGAGCGGTCAACGCCGAGGGCAATATCGGGAGACTGCTCATGTATCGAGCTGATGACGGCACAGCTGTCGCAGTCAAAGCCGTACTTTGCGCGGTCGTAGCCAATATTCCGCACAGCCTCGCGGACGACGTGCTGAAAGTCTACGTAAGCCTCGGTCGTGATCTCGCCCATGACAAGGACAAGTCCCGTAGTGCAGCAGGTCTCGCAGGCGACGCGAGACATGGGATCGAGCCTCAGACATTCGTCAAGGATCGAATCGGAAATAATATCGCATATTTTGTCGGGATGTCCCTCCGTCACCGACTCGGAAGTGAAAAGTTTTCTTGCCATTTTTGTTCCTCCGTAAGAAAAAGCCCGCTTCGGCATTGAAGCGGGCTTCAAATACCTCATCTGTCCGGATTTGGCACCTTACGGCAAAAACCGCAGGTTGTCGGGCTTCAAAGGGCCGGTCCCTCCGCCACTCTTGATAAGATCGTGTATTGTTGACTTTATTATAGCACACATTTCGTGCGATTTCAAGGGTATTCGCAACTTTTTTCAGTATTCCGCGAGGATCTCTCTTATTCTCGCCTCAACCTCGTCGGTGCGGAGACGGTCGGCGGCGTACTGTCGGCGCAGAAGTGACGCGGGTAACAGAGAGTCGTACTTCTCGAAAAGCGGCACCTCGCCCGACGCGACGAGCGCGGCGGTATCTATCCCCTCTCTCGCGATCCTGTCAGAAAGCCCCGATATTAGCTCGCGGTCGGTCGCCTTATCCATTCTGAAGGTCATATAACAGCACCCGTCAAACTCAAGTCCCGTAATACCGTATCTCGCCGAATTCGCCGAGATGTACTTTCTCAGTGTTCTGAAAGACCTTGTCCCGAGCCACGGGAAAAGGCACCACGTGTATCCCCCGAGACATACGAGCGACCTTTCGGTCATGCCGCTCGCACGGGCGATGTTCCTCGCCGCGGCAAGGCGCGCGCGGGCGTTCGGCTTCAGGTAAGGATACTCCGTATCCTCTTTAAGCACCTGCCTCATACGGGTAAGGATCCGCGTGTCGATCTCGCCGTAGTCTCCCGGCCACGAGACCTCCATCTTGCCCTCGACCTGCTTCACATAGATGAGCCTGCGTTTTATATCGAGCTCCTCTACCTCCCATACTCTTCCGGCGAGGGCGAAGCGGTCTCCGACCGGAGGGGGCGTCGTTATAGTGCCTATCTCGTCCGAGCCGGCGCGCACCGTGAAGTCCTCCGTGTCCTTGAATACCGCGTAGAACTTGAACGTCCCGATCAGTCTCTCGCCGGCAAGTCCGACGATAAGTCCCTTCTCCTCCGTCATCTCGATGTAGTCGTTTTCCAGCATCGAAACAAGAAGGGTCCTGAAGTCCTCGCGGCTTACCTGCGAAAACGGCGGGAGCGACAGGATCCTCTCCGCAAGTCTCTTTGGAGTCAGCTCGCCCGACGAGGCGAGGACCGACAGCGTCTGATGAAAGAGAAGGCTGAGCGGCAGGCTCTTTCTCTTCGGCGGCTCTATGAATCTCTCTTCGAGATAGAGCTGTATTATCGCGATCGCACGCAGCAGCTCCCAGGGTATAAGCTCGGGGAGCGGCGCGTTCGGAAGAGCCTCCTCCTCGCGAAAGACCATCATCATCTCGGGCGGATCTCCTCTCCTGCCCGATCTGCCGAGCCTTTGAAGGAAGGACGAAACCGAGCACGGCGAACCGAGGTGTCCGATGCGTTCGAGCTTTCCTATATCTATTCCGAGCTCCATGGTGACAGTCGCACAGGTCACGGCGCGGATCTCTTCATTTTTCATCTTCGTCTCGGCTTCCTCGCGGAGCGCCGCGGAAAGGTTTCCGTGGTGTATAAGGAACACATCGGGCTCGCCGCGTGCCCTTGCTATCTGACGCAGAGTCGCCGTCAGATATTCGGTCTCCTCACGCGAGTTGGAGAATACGAGCGCCTTCTTGTCCTTCACACAGTCGTAAAGGTACTCATACCCCGCGTCGATCTCGGCATCAGGCAGCTTCGGAAGCTTGAACTTTACCCCTTCGACGTCAGCCTGCACGGGGCTTGGGTTCTGAATATAAAAATGCTCGAGCCCGAGTCGCCAGCGAAGCTTCTCCGGCGGAAGCTTCGGTATATCGACGGTCACGCCTCTGCCCCCCGAGAGCCAGTCCGCGGCAAGTGCCGGATCTCCGACCGTCGCGGAAAGCCCTATGCGCCTCGGCGAGCGCCCGATCGCGCGGTCAAGTCGCGAGAGCTGGCATATTATCTGATTTCCTCTGTCAGACCCGGTCAGGGTATGGATCTCGTCGATTATAACAAAGCGCAGATCGCAAAAAAGTCTTCCTATATCGTTTGAGCGGTTGATAAGAAGGCTCTCGAGCGATTCCGGCGTTATCTGAAGTATCCCTCGCGGATCCTCGAGCAATTTTCGCTTATGAGAACGGGCAACATCCCCGTGCCAATGCGTCACGGGGATCCCGGATTCCTCAAGAAGCTCCTCTATTCTGAGAAACTGGTCGTTTATAAGAGCCTTGAGCGGCGCGATATACAGCACCCCGACGCTCGTCGGCATATCTCGGCAAAGCTCGGCAAGCACTGGGAAAAATGCCGCCTCGGTCTTTCCGCTCGCCGTCGAAGAGGTCAGGAGCAGATCGTGATCGGTCTCAAATATGCACTCTGCCGCCGCGATCTGAACCTCACGCAGAGATTCCCACGAGTGACTGTAAATATATTCTTTGATAAAATCCGGGAAACGGTCGAATATTCTGTCGGCTTCGGTCATTTTTTGATTTTCCTTTCAGGTCAGAGATCAAGATCCTCCGGGTCGAATTTTCCTTTTTCCGCCGACTGCGGCGGCGGGACTTGCTTCCCGGTCTCTTCGTCGGCGGCGGTCTTAAGCGTCACCTGCCCCGTAAGGTCGGCAAAACGCACGTTTTCATTCTGGTAAAGTATATTCAGCACGGTCATATAGTCGCGGAGCATCTCACGCGGAGTTATCATCGAATCGGCTCCCGCGCGCGACAGGCAGATCCGCAAAAACTCGGTCATCTCCGCGGTGCTTATTCTCGGTTCCCAGTTATAATTCTGCCCGTGCAGCTTAGTTACTCTCACGATAAGCGCAAAAAGCTCGTCGTCCGAAAGGCGCCTGAGCCTTATCACGGGGCCTATAAGATTCTTATATCCCTCCGTCATGAAACGGCTGTCACAGAGGCGCGAGCGGAGCGCCTCGTAGCCGAAAAGCCCTCTCCGCGTATCTTCGAGGAACTGCGGGGTCCCGCCCAGTATCAGATCAAGCCCCGGCGCTCTTCCCTGCAAGGTGTCATTGAACATCGAGAGGATCTTCTCATAGTTGTTCTCGCGGCTGACCCTGTGAGTGATCTTATAGAGGTTCACGCACTCGTCGATGAAAACGACAAGCCCCCTGTAACCCATCCTGCGGACGAAAGCCGCCCAGAGCTTCAGAAAATCGTACCAGTTCTCGTCACAGATTATGGAGGACACGCGGAAGCCGAGCGAGGACTGCGCCTCTGTTTTCGTCGCGTATTCGCCGCGGAGCCAGCGAAGGCATGCGCTCTTTTTATCCTCGTCGTCCGAGTTGTAGGCTCTGAAATATCCGGTTATGACCTTCGCAAAGTCAAAGCCTCCGACAAGAAATTCCATGTCGCGCAGCTCCTCGAGTATCGCCGCCTCAAGCGACTGATAAAAAGCGGGAGAATCGCTCTCTATCCCCTTTTCGGAAAGCGAGATCCGAAGCTCCGAAATATGCCTCGCGATCAGCTTCGGCAGAGCTCCACCGTCCGGCGAGGACTTCGTGGCAAGGTTCTTCATAAGCTCGCGGTAGGTCGCAACTCCGCTCCCGCCCGTGCCGTAGAGCCTTCTTTCGGGCGACAGATCGCAGTCGGCGGTCACAAACCCCCGCTCAAGCGCGTATCCCCTCATCAGCTGGATAAGGAAGCTCTTGCCGCTTCCGTAGCGCCCGATAAGGAAGCGCATAGAGCCTCCGCCCTCATTTACGAGCTCAAGGTCGGAAAGCAGTGCGGCGATCTCGTCCTCCCTGCCTATCGCGATATAGGGCGCACCCGCGCGCGGGACCACCCCCGCCGAGACCGAGGCGAGTAGCGAGGCAAGTATCCTTTTCGGTATCTTCTGCGTATTATTATCGGTCATCTTCAAACAACTCCCTGTAATCTTCAATAACGGCATATCCCACGCCGATATCCTCAAGTATCACGTCGCCTATCACATCGGCGGCGATTCCGTTTATATCATCTGCAAAGGCATCCTTCAGTTTACCCTGTTTCCCCGCTATCCTTTCCTCAGCCAAAACATCTCCGACGAGCGCGGCTCTCACAAAGGCAAGCATATCCGCGTCAAATAATGCGTAAAGCCTCTCTTTATCGCTTATCTCTTCTTCGGGAAGAGAATCAAGCACAGGGGCGGTAAGTACCTCCTTCGCCGGTGAAGTGCTTGTCCCGCTATCCTCCTCCATATCGAATGCCTCGACAAGGATCTTCGTCGTCCCCCAGGACCTCTCTTCGATCTTCGCGGCGTTCTCTTCCGAAAGGGGAGATGACGGCGCGTCATAGAGCTTAGCGTAAGGCTCCTTTGCTATGGTGTCCGCGGACGTTTCCTTTTCCCGGCGTCTTTGCGGCAGTTTTTCGTTGAAATATGCGTCAACGGCATCCGCGAGCGGCTTCGGGATCCCGAAAACGCTCAGCTTTGATTTTACACCGAGATAGCCTCGGAGTCTGTTCTCGGCATATTTCAGCACGTCGGCAACAAGGAACCTCAGCTCGTGCGAACGTGAAAAGGAGCAGAAGCTGATCTCGAGTCTGCGCTTCATCTCGGACGCGCACAGAGCCCCCGAGTAGGCGTCGCGCGTGATGCGGTTCTCGGTCAGAGCTGCCGCAGATAAGAGCTGATCCCCGTCAGAGCAAGTCTCTATGACCCTCGCAAGTGCGCCGGCAAGGTGCTCGTCATAGAGCGCAAGGTTCTCTCCCGCGGCAAACTTGCTCTTTCTGTAATCGTAGCCCGAACAAAAACGCATCAGCGCGTGCGCGTATCCGAGCGAGATACCCTCTCCCTTGCCGTAATAGACGTAAAATTCTTTGAGCGTCGAGTTGTCGGCAAGCCCGCGGTCGCATATCCCGACGGGGGGAGGCAGATGATGGATCAGCGAATAGTCGCATATCCAGTCGGCAAGATAGCGGTCAAGCCTCGGATAAACGTCGCGATATCCCTCCCATATGCGGCAGAGGAGCTCCTGTCCCTCCTTCACGTCGGCATCCCCTCCGAGATTAATTATCTCGTAGATCAGAAGCAGAACGTAGCTGTAATCGGTCTCCCTCGGGCAAGCTCCCGCTCTCACGCAGTCGCGGAAGTAAAGGTAATATTCAAGCTGCGCGTCACTTAACTGAACATACTGAGGAACGTAGGAAAAGAAGGCGATATGCGCGCTCGGTCTGCCGCTCCGTTTGCAAAGGCGAAGGGCGTCGCGTCTGAATTCCTCGTAATAGTTGTAACTGTTCTTCCAACGGTAGATCTTCACGCTCCCGATCAGCGGCGACGAAGGCTCGTATTCGTCGTCCGGTGCGGCGGTCTCACGGCGACGGGGGACGTATTTTACGGTAAGCGCGTCTCCCTCATTACCGCCGCCCGCGTTTTGCGTAAGGTCGGAGGTTATCTCTATTGCCGAAATGTCGGAGGAACGGCGCAAAACGGCGGGCTTTTCTTTCTTCGGCACGAGCTTTTCTATTGCCCAGAAATCGTCCATATCAAAGGCATCACCTTTTTTCTCCATGTCGGCCCTCCTCCCTTTGAATTATTGTAATATTGTAATGAATCATTATACCATTATAAAGTTCGTTTGTCAACAAAAACGAAGGGTTTTCACCTGCTTCGGAAAAAATCGGGGATAAAAGCCTTGACAATCGGGGATAAATGTGATATATTTCTTTTAATATATCATTGAGTCGCCGGAAAAGGTGACCGGACCTCCGCCACAGAGAGGGGCAGTTTTGCTGAGATGCCCCGCGCGAGACCGGTCACGGCTCACTCCGGCTGAGGATTCATTTCTCTGCTCTCGGCGAAGAAGGGTAAGCTTTTGCCTCCCCGCAGACCGTCGCGTTTCCCGCGTTAAGGGGTATTGAGTGCGTACAAGGGTTTATCTTTGTGCGAACACGGGTGGTACCGCGGAAAGTTTTTTCCGTCCCGCAGTCAGATCTGACTGCGGCTTTTTTATTTTCGGCAGGCAGGCAGGCGGTGCCCGCAGCCGCAGGCAGTGCCTGCACCCCTGACTCGCGGTTTATTCACCGAAAGGTGAAGACTTCACCCGGAAACAATGTCGGCAAAAAGGTGAGGTGAACGACCGCCCCACGCCCGTTTTAAAGTTTGGCTCAAGCCTTTTCAAAGGCTTGCGGTTTCCAAAGGCGGAGCCTTGGTCGCTCTCCGCAGAGAGCGAAACTCCCCTTTACGGCGCTTTCTTTTTGCAAAGCTTTTTCTTTGCGCCTGTTGTGCCAAAGAAAAAGCGCCGAAGCTACTCCGAAGGCATTACTTCTGTTAGCGATACGACAGGCGGGCACTGCCCGCCGGCGGTTATAACTCTTCTTGAAATCAAAAAATATAAAAATATATCATATACGGAGGTTTATACTATGGATTGCCTTTTCTGCAAAATCATCGCGGGCGAGATCCCGTCATCGAAGGTCTACGAGGATGATAAGGTCTACGCCTTCCGCGACATAAACCCGCAGGCTCCGGTACACGTTCTCGTCGTCCCGAAGGAGCATATCGCGGGGGCGGACTCGATCACCGCCGAGAATTCTTCGGCGGTCGCCGCGGTCTTTGAAGCCATACCGAAGATCGCAGACCTTGAAGGACTTACAAACGGCTACCGCGTCATTACAAACTGCGGCGAGGACGGATGCCAGAGCGTCCGCCACCTTCATTTTCACCTTGTAGGCGGAAAGAAGCTCCCCGAAAGCATGGCTTGATCATCTCAGAAAGGATACAGTAATAAATGAGAAACGATTTTAAGAATATCGAAAAAAAATGGCAGGCGAGATGGGACGCGGAAAAGGCATTCCACGCCGAGGACAAGAGCGATAAGAAGAAATTCTACGCTCTCGTCGAGTTCCCCTACCCCTCCGGTGCCGGCATGCACGTCGGACACATAAAGGCTTATTCGGGACTTGAGGTCATCTCGCGCAAGCGCCGCATGGAGGGCTACAACGTCATGTTCCCGATCGGATTTGACGCCTTCGGACTCCCGACCGAGAACTACGCCATAAAGACGGGTATGCACCCCCGCACCGTCACCGATAAGAATATCGAGAGATTCACCTCTCAGCTCCGCCGCGTCGGATTCTCCTTCGACTGGGACAGAGTCATAGACACGACCGAGGAGGACTACTACCGCTGGACACAGTGGATCTTCCTCAAAATGTTCGAGAACGGGCTTGCTTTCCGAGACAAGACTCTCGTGAACTACTGCCCTACCTGCAAGGTCGTCCTCTCGAACGAGGACAGCCAGGGCGGCAAGTGCGATATATGCCACTCCGACGTCGTTCAGAAATCGAAGGACGTGTGGTACCTCCGCATAACGAAATACGCCGACAGACTGCTTGAGGGCCTGAAAAATGCAGACTACCTTCCGAACATCAAGCAGCAGCAGATCAACTGGATCGGCAAGAGCGAGGGCGCATTTGTCAACTTCAGCCTTACCGGCACCGACGATAAGCTGCGTATCTACACGACCCGCCCCGACACTCTGTTCGGCGTTACCTTCATGGTCATGGCGCCCGAACATCCTATGATCGACAAATATTCGGACAGGATAAAAAATATGGACGCGGTCGAAGCCTACCGCGCCGAATGTTCGAAAAAAACAGAATTCGAACGCACCCAGCTCGTCAAGGATAAGACCGGCGTGAAGCTCGAGGGGCTCTCCGCAAAGAATCCCCTCACGGGCAAGGAGATCCCGATCTACATCGCAGACTACGTTATGATGGGATACGGCACGGGTGCCATAATGGCGGTCCCCGCACACGATCCGCGCGATTTCGACTTCGCGAAGAAGTTCGGCATTGAGGTGATCGAGGTGATAAAAGGCGGCGACACCGAAAAAGAGGCTTACACCGGTGACGGCGAGATGGTCAATTCGGGCTTCCTCAACGGCTATACAAATAAGAAGGACTCGATCGCACGGGCGATCGAGGAGCTTGAAAAGCTCGGCGTCGGCGAGGGCGGAGTTCAGTACAAGATGAAGGACTGGGCTTTCAACCGCCAGAGATACTGGGGTGAGCCGATCCCGATCATTCACTGCCCGAAATGCGGCATGGTAGCGGTACCCTATGAGGAGCTTCCGTTAAGGCTTCCCGAAATGAAGGAATTCGCTCCCGGTCAGAACGGCGAGTCCCCGCTCGCACGGATCGATTCCTTCGTTCACTGCAAATGCCCGAAGTGCGGCGGTGAGGCTCACCGCGAGACCGACACGATGCCGCAGTGGGCGGGGTCGTCGTGGTACTTCCTCCGCTATATCGACCCGCACAACGAAAAATGCCTTGCCGATCCCGAAAAGCTCAATTACTGGATGCCCGTCGACTGGTACAACGGAGGCATGGAGCACGTCACGCGCCACCTCATATATTCGAGATTCTGGCACAAGTTCCTCTACGATCTCGGCGTAGTCCCATGCGACGAGCCATACGCAAAGCGCACGGCGCAGGGACTTATTCTCGGTCCCGACGGCGAGAAAATGTCAAAATCAAAGGGCAACGTAGTCGATCCGAACGATGTCGTTGACGAATACGGTGCCGATGTCCTACGCGTCTACACCCTCTTCATGGGTGACTACACCGCCGCCGCTCCGTGGTCTGAAAACGGAGTCAAGGGTTGCAAACGCTTCCTTGACCGCGTTGCCGGTCTTACAGACCTTCTTGCGGGCAAGGGCGAGACTCCTGCGCTCGCAAAGAGCTTCCATAAAACGGTAAAAAAGGTCACCGAGGACATCGAAAGTATGAAATTCAACACGGCGATCGCCGCAATGATGTCACTCATCAATGAAATTTACGAGGCGGGAACTCTCACTCGCGAAGAGCTCGGGGTCTTTGTCCGCCTGCTCTGCCCGTTTGCTCCTCACATCTGCGAGGAAATATGGGAGAGCCTTGGCGAAAAGAAGCTCTGCTCGCTCTCTCCCTGGCCCGAGTACGACGAGAGCAAGACTGTCGACAACACGGTGGAGGTCGCCGTTCAGGTAAACGGAAAGCTCCGCGCAACGGTCGAGCTTCCGATGAATTGCCCCGCGTCAGAGGCTATTGCAAAGGCTAAGGCCGACGAGCGCGTTCTGCCCTTCATAGAGGGAAAAACGATCGTCAAGGAGATCTCGGTGCCTAACCGCATAGTCAATATAGTTGTCAGATAACCTTCACCGGGAGGGATCTTTACGAAAAACGATCAGATAAGGACCGCCGCGATACTCTGCGTCGGCACAGAGCTGCTTCTCGGCGATATAGTAAACACAAACGCCGCGTATCTGTCGCGCGAGCTCGCCTCGCTCGGCATCTCGGTATATCATCAGGAGGTCGTCGGCGACAACGAAGAAAGGCTCAAAAACGCCCTCTCAGACTCACTTTCGGAAAATGACCTCACCGTAGTAACGGGGGGACTCGGCCCTACCTGCGACGACATCACGCGCGAAACGGCGGCATCACTTCTCGGCAGAAGGCTTATTCTTAACGAAGAGGTCAAAGCCGAGATAGAAAAATACTTCACCCTCACGGGGCGAAAAATGACCGAAAACAACCTCCGTCAGGCTATGGTGCCGGAGGGCGCGATACTCCTTCCGAACGACCGCGGAACGGCTCCCGGACTTATCCTCACCGACGAATCGGGACACAGCATCGCAATGATGCCCGGCGTTCCGTCCGAGATGGTCAATATGTTTGAGAAGGAGCTTAGGCCTTGGTTGCTCTCGCGCAGACACGGTACCCTTGTCAGCCGCAATATCGGAATTTTCGGCAAGGGAGAATCGGCGGTCGAGAGCATTCTTAAGCCCATGATGGACTCCGGCGTGAATCCCACGGTCGCCCCCTACGCAAAGGAAGGCGAGGTTCGGATCCGCGTAACGGCTTTCGCAGACAGTGAAAAGGAGGCAAAAAGCCTTTGCGACGCCAAGGTAAACGAGATCCTCTCGACCGAAGGCGTCGGAGAGTTCGTCTACGGTGTTGACACAGGCTCGATCGAGGCGTCTCTCGTTGCGCACCTGCGCGCAAAGGGGCTGACTATATCCTGCGCCGAATCCTGCACCGGGGGGCTTGCGGCAAAGCGCATCGTCGATGTTGCGGGCTGCTCCGATGTGTTTGTCGGCGGGGCGGTGACCTACTCAAACGATGCAAAGGTGCGCCTCCTCGGCGTTAAAAAGGAGACCCTTGACCGATTCGGAGCAGTATCGGAGCAGACCGCCGCCGAAATGGCGGAGGGAGTAAGACAGGCGCTCGGCACCGACCTCGGTATATCGACAACAGGTATCGCAGGCCCCGGCGGAGGCAGTCCCGAAAAGCCCGTCGGCACCGTATTCGTCGCCGTTTCAAGTAAGCAAGGTGTAAAGGTCAGGCGGCTCTCGCTCTCACCCATGCGCGACCGCGACTACATCAGGTACGTCTCTGCCAGTCATGCCCTGCACCTTGCGCTGAGAGAAACAGAATAATCGGTCTGTGAAAAATTGAAAAAACTCATGGGGTAGGACTTTCCTTCGGGAAAGTCCTACCCCATAAAATATACGAACCCGTTTTCAAAAGAGCTTGCCGACCGATTGCCGGGACACCTCACGACGACGGCATTCCCGTTCGGCAGTTGCGGGTGAGAGCTTTTAAAGCTTTATATACGCTACGACCGGATGATGGTCGGATACGTAGATCCCGTCGATCGGCGGCTCGACTACCGCATACGCCTCGTCGGGCAGAGCCTCCGCATCGGTGAAGATATAGTCTATCTTACGAAGACTTTCGGGGTTCCCGTAGCCGTGGAAGGTCACGGGGACGGTCTCGGTGGCCTCCTTTATCTGCCTGCCGCAATGGGTCAGCGCCTTCACATCGGCAATGACACTGCTCTCGGGGCGGGCGTTGAAGTCACCCGTGAGGATAAACCTGTCCTCAAATTTCGTAATGTACTGCATAATAGCGGCAATGCCGAGAAGCCTTGCCGTCTCGCCCTTGTGGTCAAGGTGAGTGTTGCAGAATCTCACGTACTCTCCGTTCTCAAGGAGACGAAGCCGCACGCAGGTCGTCACGCGCGGACAGCTGCTCTGATCTCCCCCGAAGGTCGAGCCCGGAACGTCGGGAGTGAAGGAGAGCCAGAAATTATCGACCGAGAGCACGGCGAACTTTCCCCGTCTGACCGCGATCGCCGCCGATTCTCCCGTGCAGTCCTTTTCTCTTCCGCAGCCGAATACGGCATAATCCCTCGCAAGACTGTCGGTAAGCCGGTCCCGCATCATATCGTTCGCTTCCTGAAAACCGATCAGATCGGGCATCTCTCTCTTTATCACGTCGAGGATCCTGCCTTCTCGGTTGGTATACTGATTTATCCCGTCCTTTGACGTATTGATCCTGAGGTTAAAGGTACACACCTTGATCTTTGCAGCCATAAAAGCCTCCTGAGATTCAGAATTACTCTTGTTATTATAGCGTAAAAGCTCATTTTATTCAAGTCAAAAGGCGAAAAATTTTTAAGTAACGCGCAAACGCTTGACTTTTCGGGCAAAGGGTTATATAATTTTCCTGATAATAATATTTGATCTGAAAGGAAGATAATTATGTCACAGAGCAGAGTTGTTGTTTTTTCCTGCGACGCGATGGTCTGGGAGGATATGGAATATCTTCTCAAAAAGCCTATGTTCAAAGAGCTGTTTGAGAAGGGCTCGGCGGTTCGCAAGATGCGCACGATCTATCCCTCGGTAACCTATCCCTGCCACACGACGATGATGACCGGTTGCTATCCCGGCAAGCACGGTGTCACAAATAACTCGGAATTCCATCCGGGTATGCTCAAGGGTGTACCGTGGAACTGGTTCAGCAGCGCGGTGAAGGTCCCCGATATCTTCACGGCGGCAAAGAAAGCCGGTCTTACCACCGCGAACGCCTTCTGGCCCGTAACGGGAGGTCACGAGTACATCGACTACAACCTTCCCGAATACTGGCCTCAGAGCCCCGATGACACAAAGTACGAGGCATTCCGCCGAGGCGGAACGTCTCAGAAATTCTGGGACGAGATCGTCGATAAGCATATCCACGGCTTCAAGATCCGCAGCCACCCGCAGACCGATCAGTTCCTCATAGACGTATGCTGCGACGTTCTCCGTATGTATAAGCCTCACCTGCTTATGCTCCACACCGGCGACGTCGACCACTACCGCCACAAATACGGCGTATTCAATGAACACGTCACAAAGGGCGTTGAGGACACCGAGAGATGGTTCTACGACCTTATCAACGCGACACGTGAAGCCGGAACCTTTGAAGAGACGAACTTCTTCCTCGTATCCGACCACGGTCAGATCGATATCGTCCGCAACATGAAGCCGAACGTTATGTTCGCCCGTAACGGACTTATGGAGATAAACGCGGACGGCACTCTGAAGGACTGGAAGGCTTACTGCCATTCGACGGGTATGTCGGCGCAGATAAGGCTCAAGGATCCCGCCGACACGGAAACATGGCAGAAGACCTACGACCTTCTTAAATTTATGCGCGACGAGGGCATCTACGGGATCGGAGAAGTCCTTACCGCCGAAGAAGCCGCAGAGCGCGACCACCTCTACGGTGATTTCTCGTTCGTTATCCATACCGACGGCTATTCGTCCTTCTCGGAGGACTGGAAGAGCCCGATGGTAGCTCCTATGGACCTTACCGACTACCGCTTCGGAAGGGCAACGCACGGTTATTACCCCGACCTCGGACCTCAGCCGGTATTCTTCGGCTTCGGACCCGACATCAGATCGGGTGTAATTCTCGAGCGCCGCGAAACGGTCGACGAGGCACCGACCTACGCGAAGATACTCGGCGTAGAGATGCCCGGCGTCGACGGTCACGCGATCGACGAGATACTCAAATAAAAACTTTTCCCCCGGAGGCAGATCAGTGAAAAAAATCTTACCGGCGCTCCTTGCGTTGCTTATCCTTCTCGGCTCGCTCACGGGCTGTGCATCAAAACCGCCCGAGCTTACAGAAGAGCTCCGCGCGACGCTTGAAGGACTTATCGAGGCATCATTTGAGATAAACGATATCCTCTTCGGCGACGGACTTGTGACGACCTTCGATCAGTCGGGACTGCCCGCTGATTATACCGACGAGATAAAAAGATACGAAAATTATTACAGTGACGAGGAAACGGCGGAGATCCTCTATTCCCCCGTCGTATCGACCTACCGCGATGAAAACGGAAAGGCTGTAAGCCAGTATGTCAGCTATGAACAGATAAAAGAGGCGGCGTCGAAGGTCTACACCGACGATTACCTTTCTAAGGTCATGCGCGCGGCATTCGAGGGCGACGTCGTCCTTGTCGGCGGAAAGTCTTACAAGATCCGCGCCCGCTACCGTGAGGACAAAAACGAAGAAGAGGGTACCTGTATCCTCACAAAGTACAAATACATCGACGGTGCCGGAATGAACTTCATAAAGGATCGCGGCGGACAGACAAAGTATGACTACTCGACGATGAAAATAGTCGCTCCGAGCAGCTCGACGACTCTGATCGTTGAAATACAGGGTTACTATCAGGATTTTGCGCTTGACAGCTCGTCGCCCGACGTCGATAAATGGGAAAGCGTCCCCGCAGGGTACAGCTGGCACACCGTGAAGCTCTACTTCACATATTCGGCAGGACAGTGGAAACTTGAAGCCCCCACCTACTGACACTGAAAAACAAAAAAGGAGATTAAGATCATGGCTAAGACACTTACCGAGAGAACGCTCGTCATCGCACACCGCGGCGCCTGCGCCTACGCACCCGAAAACACTATGGAAGCCTTTGCTCTTGCAGTCGAAATGAAGGCTGACGGAATCGAGACCGACGTCCATTTTTCAAAGGACGGTCATATAATGATCCTTCACGACGAGAAGCTCGACCGCACCTCAAACGGTCAGGGACTTGTCACCGACTATACCCTTGAGGAGCTGAAGCACTTCGACCTCGGATACAAGTTCAAAAAGGCGCTCACCGGAGTGAGGATCCCTACTGTCGAAGAGCTGTACGAACTCATAAAGCCGACCGATATGATCATAAACGTCGAAATAAAGTCAGCCGATCCGCGTATGCCCGCGGCACTTGCCGAGGTCACAAAGAAGTACGGTATGCAGGACAGGCTTATCTATTCGTCCTTCAACCATCTCCAGCTCGTCAGAATGCTTGAGGTCGATCCCGACGCCTTCGTCGCACCGCTCTACGGCTTCAATATGATAAAGCCGTGGGAATACTGTGCGAACATTCCGGCAAAGGCCTCGCACCCGAGGTACGACCAGATCTCGCTCTTCCCCGAATATGTGGAGGAGTGCCACAAGAGAGGTATCCGCGTTCACCCCTGGACGTGCGACGATCCCGAAGCGGTCAGAGCACTTGCCGAAGCGGGTTGTGACGCAGTTATCACAAACACACCCGACGTAGCGCGTCGAGTGCTCGGCTATGCCGACTGATGGACGATTCTCTGTTTTGCGAATATTCGGTGAAGCCCGACAGGGGCGATCCGAGGTACAAAAAAAAGAAGGTTCTCTTTATCCTTCTTTATATCGGTGTATTCATATTCCCGGTGCTTTCCGCGTTGCTCATACCGCTGCTGCTGCCATATGTCGTGCAGTTTGCGGCGGTGGCGGCGCTGGCGGTGTTTTTCCTTGTGTTCTTCACGTGGAGGCGATGTTTTCCCGAATACGAGTACGAGCTCATGGGTGGATATCTCAGCTTTTCGGTGATATATCACGGGAGATCAAGGCGCGAGTTTTTCTCGACAAGGCTCGCCGACGCGATACTTATCGCGCCCATGAATGACGTCTGGAGGGACAAGATACGCGACGAGAAACCCGAGGCAGAGTATGTGGGGACGTTTTACCCCGACCGCGAGGACGTGTATTTTATGATCTTCAGGGACGAGAGCGACAAAAAGTGCGTCTTTTACTTCAATGCGGACGAGCGGATCATGAAGATCTTCCGCCGCACCTGCGGAAGAACGTATCTGAGATAACCCCGGCAGTGCCGGGATCCGATCCTCGCAGTTTATTCACCGAAGTGTGAAGATTTCACCCGGAGCTGATGTCAGCGGGAAGGTCGACAGGCTTCATCTTTTCGCCTGTTTTAAAGTTTAGGTCAAGCCTTTTCAAAGGCTTGCGGGCAGGCAGTGCCTGCACCCAAACCTCGCGGATTATTCACTGAAAGGGAAAGA